>CAZPWU010000129.1:0-6371 GCA_964590325.1 uncultured Anaerolineaceae bacterium
GTGATAGGTCTGAGGAAACAAATCAAATGGGGTAACTTGTATCATTTTATATCCTCCTTCAACCAGGCGACGGGCGTCACGGGCTAATGTCGATGGATCACAAGAGACATAAGCCAGGAAAGGCACACCCATCGCCAGGATTCTATCGATTACACCAGATGATAACCCACTCCGCGGTGGGTCGACAACCATAACCTCCGGATACACATCCAGGCCTGGGAGAATATCCTCGGCGGTTCCTTCGTACAACTCAACATTATCATAGTCATCCAGGTTAACGACGAAATCTTCACAGGCGGGCGATGAAACCTCGATACCGATCAACCGCCCCACACTCGGAGTAAGGAACGCGCTGAACAAGCCTACCCCACAGTAAACATCCAGCACAGTCGAGCCGGCTGCTAAAGGCAGGTTTTTCAGGAGATACTTGACCATTTCAGCAACCATCTGGGTATTGACCTGGAAGAACGACTCTGCGGAGACCCGAAACAGGCGACCGTCCACTTCCATCAAAAGATGATCACTTCCTGCCAAGACCAGCCTTCCGCCCGGCCCTAACAGGACAGCCGATAATGGTAATTCCTCAACAGTGAATTCCAATGGTTGAGAGCTGCTGCTTTCCAGGATGAGCAAAATTTCCTCGTCGACACCCTGGCGCAGACTGATACGCTCCAACCCTGGGAGGACCTCGACCTCAAGCTGAGGCCAGACCGAATTGATGGCTTCTTCAGGCAAATGGCATTCACGAATGGGAATGACCTGGTTGGAACGCGCTGCCTGGTATCCCACCTCACCCTGTTGGGTTAGATGGAACTGGATATGGTTCCGGTAGTTCCAAGGCTGCGGGGAGGATATCGCCGGGTGAACAGGGGGATCCTTCAACCCTCCCAGGCGCTCTAGCTGGCTGCGTAAGATATCCGTCTTGGCTGCCAGTTGAGCTGGATAAGACATGTGCTGGTAATGGCAGCCGCCACAGACCATAAAGTGTGGGCAGCGCGGCTGCACTCGTTCGGGTGAGGGGACCAGCACTTCCACCAGCTTTGCACGAGCGTAGCCGCGCTTCTCTTCCAGCAGGCGGATGCGTACGGCTTCGCCCGGTAGAGCATAAGGCACAAATACGGCGCGACCATCCGGCAGCCGGCCCAGCGCCTCACCGCCGTAGGCGTGCGCCGTCAGGGTAACATCAACCGTCTCAGACGCAGATTGGGTCATACCCCTTATTACTGCGCTAAAAATTCATCAATCGAGAGCAGCAAATCCTCCAGGTCCTTTAGCTGGATCTCGCCCATGTGCGCCACGCGGAAAGTCTTGCCCTTAAGCTGACCATAACCGTTCGCCAGGCGGATCTGGCGCGGCGCCATGAACCTATTCAGGGCTGCGATATCGAATGTAGGCGGGTTGACCACCGTGGTCACCGTCTGTGAGCGATAACCTTCAGCGGCGTATAGCGGCCAACGCTTTTTAATAGCCCATTCCTGTGTGCGCCTGGCCATGGCGCTGTGCCGGGCAAAGCGATTCTCCAGACCTTCTGACAGGATGTGGTCCAACTGAAATTCCAGTGCATAGATCAGGGACATAGCAGGAGTAGCCGGGGTGGAATCTTTCGTTCGTTGCTTCTCCAGGCGGACGAAATCGAAGTACCAACCGCGGTCCGGCACTTCTTCAGCGCGCGCCATAGCCCGGTCGGAGGCTGCTGCCAGGCTGAGGCCAGGCGGTAGGGCCAGACACTTTTGCGAAGAGGTAAGCACCATATCCAGTCCCCAGGCATCCATCTCAATCTTGGCGCCGCCCAGGGAGGAAACCGCATCGACGCAGATCAACGTTTTGGGGCTGACCTTGTGGACGACCGCGGCGATCTCTTTGACCGGGTTCTGTACACCCGTGGACGTCTCGTTATGGACAACGGTGATGGCATCGTACTTATGCACCTTAAGGGCATCAGCCACCATCTCCGGCAGGACAGGCTGCCCCCAGGGGACATCGACTTTGTCAGCCAATTTCCCATTGGTCACAGCCACGTCATACCAACGCTCAGCAAACGCACCGTTCGTACAGCAGAGAACACGTTTTCTTACGAAATTGCGGATAGCGGCTTCTTGGGAGCCGCTCCCCGATGCCGTGAGGATGAAAACACGCGACTGGGTATAAAAAAGCTGGCGGGATTTTTCACTCGCCCGCTGGAAAATAGCTTCAAACTCCTTGCTCCGGTGAGGCATCATCGGCCTGGTTTGGGCTGCCAGGACCTCGGGTGCCACGTCCACCGGGCCAGGGACAAACATCGGTGACATTTCTAACCTCCACTAATATCGGATATTACCAGGGCAACGGCCTGATTTTACCACCGCAGGCATGGTCTAGAGTCCATCCAAAAAAATTGGTGGTGTTTTGCAACCCTTGTGCCTTAAAACACCCCCTCTCCCTGATTTTCGGATACGTTCTATAATAAAGACCATGCGTCGGATTATCCTTGTTCTAACCATCCTATTGCTGGCCTGCCGGTCGATAACGCTCCTGTCGCCCTTCCCGCCAAGCCTCACTCCTACGGTTACTCCATCGCCTTCACCTCTTACCCCGACTCCCCCGCCTCCCACATCAACAGCCCTACCTCCCGCGGGGTTCGCCGTCAGCTTTCACCCGGACGGCGACCTGTACGTGAGCGACCAGGTCAGCCTGGAGGTCATCCCTCCGCCGTATACCAGGCTGGATAACGCCAGTGTACAGGTCCAGGTGGATGCCCCAAGTGGGGCCAGGCTCGGTCCGACCAAATTTGAGCCTTTCGGCATCGGAGGCCGCACCCAGGCAACCATGCTGTGGGCCTGGGATACACACGGCCTGGAGCCGGGTCCGCACACTCTGGCCTTTACCGTCCAGCCATCCGGCCCCACCTGGATAGAGACCGTCACCCTTCTACCCGAAAGCGCAGTCCCTCCACCAGAACACCGGGCCCATTGGGCGACAGCCAGGAGCAAATGCTGTGTGTTAAATTACATTACTGGAACTGCTGCTGAGCGTGATCTGCCGAGCCTGTTGACCCAGGCGGATGAACAGGCCAACGATGCCATCCAGCACATGGGCATTGACTTCAGCGCGCCGATCACGGTCACACTTGTGACGCGGCTGCTGGGGCAGGGCGGTTTTGCCAACGGAGAAATAGCCCTCTCTTACCTCGACCGGAACTACGGCAGCACCAACTTTACCTTGATCCTGCACCATGAAATGATTCACATCCTGGACGGTCGCCTGGGTGGGGAGCTGCGCCCGACCCTCTTGCAGGAAGGGCTGGCTGTTTATATGAGCGGTGGGCATTACAAACCGGAGCAGTTGCTCCCTCGCGCCGCGGCTTTACTGGACACTTCCAACGGAGGCCTGGGCTGGTACCTCCCCCTGATCTCTTTGACAGATAATTTTTACATATCCCAGCACGAAATCGGCTACATCGAAGCGAGCGCTTTGGTGGAATACATGGTGGATACCTGGGGATGGCGGGCTTTTGCGGCTTTTTACCGAGACATCCACCCTCAACCCAACGGCAGCCAGGCCCAGGCGATCGATGTCGCATTGAAAAAGCACTTTAGCCTGCCCTATGCCGAACTCGAAGGGAATTTCCTGGAGGCTTTACACCACCAGACTATCACCAACCAGACGCGCGACGACGTCCGCCTGACAGTGTACTTCTTCGACACCCTGCGGCGTTACCAGCAGGCCCTGGACCCCTCGGCTTATTTCCAAACCGCCTGGTTGATGGATAATAAACAGATGCGCCAGCGGGGGATCGTTGCCGACTACCTGCGCCACCCATCTGCCCCTGATAACCTGGCCCTGGAGACGCTGCTCATCTCAGCCTGGGGTAAGTTAAATGCCGGCAGCTATTCGGAAGCGCAGGTGACTCTGGCAGCCGTTAACGCCGTGCTGGAGGAAATGAACCAGGGGATTCCCAACCCGTTTACAATCGACCCATTGGCTGCCGATTATGACGCCATTGTGCAGGTATTGGGGTCTCATGGCTATCAGGCCCAGCGCATCGAAGTGCAGGGAGACACCGCCCAGGCCTGGGTCAGCCAGGCCTGTCCGGAGCTGATTGAGCTCAAATTGAGCCGGGTGGATGGCGAATGGGAGCTGGATGGTTATGCGTGGATCATGACTGTCCAGGTGTGCTGGGAGGTGGAGGCGGCGCGGGCGGCTTGACCTGGCTCTGGAGCAGCATGGTCGTGGCACGCGTGTTTTCCTCCAGCGCCAGCAGCAGATCAACACCTTCGCCGAGGGCGAAAAAGGTAATAGCCATCCCACCGCCATAGAGTATCACCAACACGCCGAGAAATAACCCTCCGAATATACTGCCGAAGATTCCGGACCATGCCCTTGGATAGTAATTATACAAACTCCCACCCCCAATCGCGCTGATCAGACAAAAGGCCAGAGCGACGATCACGGTGATGGCCGCGGCGATGATACCCAGCACCTTGTAGATGGTGGCGATGATCCGGAGCGCCGTATATCGCTTTTCCATTGTTGACTCCATTCACATTTCCGAGATAAACCCGAGTATTTATTCGAAAATTCTCTATGTTGCACGTGCGGCGGTTAAGCGCCGCACGTACAACCGATTGGATTTCTTTTCTCGGATTGGTCCTAAAGCCTTTATTGGCAGCCTGGGATGATAAAGCCAAACAACCTGCACCATAAATTAAAATGGTCAATAATAAACCCACTGGCAGCCAGACACACTAAGATCAATACCAGACATCCACAACCGGCCAGCAGCCAGGTCCTGGTGCGGCTCTTCTTTTCCACAGGCCTCACGGCTGGTTCTACCGGACCCGGGGGTACCTGGCCGGAGTAAGAGGATTGCAACGGCCCGGTGGATATCGCCGGTGCCGGCATTGGAACCACGGCTGGTGCGGGTTGTGGCTGATAGGACTCGAGCAACGTGGCCCTCTGCTCGGGCGCTGCCGCTCCGGCGGTTGAAATAACCGTCGCATTGATATCTTGCTGGACCTCATAGACCAAACCCACGTTCTCACCCAGCATGATTAACTCGCCGGATCGCAGGATATGAGGTCCCATCAGGCGTTGGCCGTTGACAAAGGTTCCGTTGGTAGACCCCAGGTCTTCCAGGACGTAGCCCCCGGCCTGCATCACCAGCCGGGTGTGCTTGCGGGAGACTTCTGCATCATTGATGACAATGTTGTTGGACACCTCGCGCCCAATGGTCAACTCGGGAACGGTCAATGCAAAGGTCTTACCAGGCGTTGGGCCTGTACGCATGACCAGTTGAAAGGTTTGTGGAGCCATCGTTTTCCTCCTGATTGTGTATTCCCCTACCTGCTCATTTGTCCTGCTCATAATATACATTTTTTTTGGTCATGAGTCAAACGAATTCAAGGGGTATCCTTTCTCAGGATCGGTAAGTAGACAGGAAGGGTGGGCAAGATTTCCACCGCATCGCTGAAAGTGTCCTGATCGTAAGGGCTGGTCGCCGTTAATACCACGGTGTACTGCCCGACCTGTAGATAAGTATGTTCAGGGTTCGCCTCGGTGCTGGATGCCGTATCATCCCCAAAGTCCCAGGTGTAGGTCATCAGGGGTGTCCCGGTTGATGTATTGGTAAACCTGACCATTCCAGAGGCATCGGGGGGACTGGAGAGGAAGCCGGCCTGCGGCGCCTGGGGTATTCCGCACACCCCTATATATTCCAAAACGGCCTCCATCACGGCATCGCGGCTGCTCTGTTGGTTGATCGCCTCGTAGCCGAAGCCAAAATATACCGTGCGGTGCGTGCCGGAATACGCCACCGCTCCATAGCGGGAAGTATCCAGGTAATAATAAACGGGCACCCCGCTGTTAGCGGGCGCCACCTCGTCGGGCGAGGTCTGGTTATTCGCCCCACCCGGGCCCTGGATGAAGATGGTCGTCAGCCCACCTAAAAAGTCCAACCCACTCAGGCGGTAGAGGCCGGTGTTATCAGCGAGATAGGCAGCATGCAGATAATCGCGGTAGAAATCCGAAGACCCGATATCTTTGCCGATGTCCTGCCCGGACAGGAAGAGCCGCCCTCCGCCGTCCAGGTAGGCTGCCAGGGACGAACGGTCAGCCGCCGTGAGGGTACCTATCGACTGATCTCCGGTCAGCCAGATCACGCCCTGGTAAAGGGACAGCAACCCCAGGTCTGGGCTTTGAGTCACCCGCCGGTAATCGTAACCCAGCCGGTCGAGGGCACTGGTGTAATAGGTATCGTAAGCCATCCCACCATCGTCATCCACCACCAGCAGGCAGGTCCTCTGCAAAATGAAATCCTGCTGCTGGTTGGCAGTGAGGTGAACGACCTGGTTTTGCGGGCGGTAATTTTCGGCGCTGGCCCGCAGGGTGTAGGT
>CAZPWU010000130.1:0-6353 GCA_964590325.1 uncultured Anaerolineaceae bacterium
TCATATCCGGCGTGAACAGTGTGACCAGGTTTGCCAGACCCAATCCTAAATAAAGGGCAGTACGCTGTACGGCTACCTGGGCTAATGAGTCGCCCGATTCTGCATCCGCGCAAAGCTGGCACGCGCTGAGCCCGGCTCCTTGAGGATGGTGCGCCTGCGCCCACCGCTCCATGGCCAAGCCGCTTGCCAGGCTCTCCCAGCAGCCATGTGCGCCACAGGAACAAGGCGGGCCGGATGGGTCGATAACATGATGCCCCATCTCAGGATGGGAGCCATCCACTCCGCGGTATAACTGCCCGTCCAACACCATCCCGGCGCCTATGCCGGTGCCCACAGTCACCAGGATGAACTTCCGTGTGCCGCGACCCGCACCCCAGGCCCATTCACCTAGCGCGGCCGCGTCAGCATCGTTCTCTAAGGCGACCGGCACGTCGAACTCGCCCTCTAATGGCTCCACCAGGTTAGCGCCCTCCCAGCCCCGAAGGAATTCGACCTCCCCGACGGTCCCCAGGGCAGGATAGACCGGCCCGGTACAGCCGATGCCGATCCCTTTCAGAGTCCTGCTAGTCCGACCGGATACCGCAGCCTGGGAAAGCGTTTGACGCAGCATATTGACCATGCGGCTGATCCCATTGTCTGGACCGCGTTCAGGCTCCGTCGAGCACTCCAGCCGAGCCAGCACGTGGCCGGTCTCATCCACCACGCCCACGGCGATTTTCGTCCCTCCGATATCGACCGCACCGATCATCCTATCTCCGCAAGCTATTGTAGACCGTTCTGTGAATAAGTCAATAATGAAATCGGTTTAACTACTCAGTCTTGGTCGGAGAAAGCCAGAAAAAATCGGCATATTCCTTGCAACAGATACTTGGTGACCGGCACCTGATAATCTTATAATGGTACATTCGACTTTATCACCGGTTTTCGCAGCGTAAAGTGCCGGTCGCCTTTTATCGTCATCGCCGATGTCCCCGCTGCAGAGGCTGGCTTTGAGTGCTTCACATCTACCGTCGTTGTAATAACTTCCTTAAGAGGTGGGTCTATGGAAGGACCTGATTTAACCATACCGCTGGTTATCGTAATCATCATCATGAATCTCGTAGCCCTCTGGCTATACCGGGATAAAATACATCGCCATAAACCAAAATCTAAGCTCCCTGATTCATCTCAAGAACCGTCCAGGAATACATCGTTTCTAACCGGCGACATTCCGCCGGATATAATAAATCCCCCCTCTCCGCATCGGGGTTCGAGGAAGCAAACCCCCATCAGTTGAATAGTTACCCTAAAACAGGGATTGGCGTGTGCGAAGCACACGCCAATCCCTGTTTTAAGACTCTGTTTACTTCACTACCACCTTGAGACAAGGTGATCGTCTGCCCATTGTTATCGAGCGTGATGACCAGACCTCCACCCGTGAGGGGATCTTTTCCACGGAAAATCCCAGAGACCCGTTATAATGTTTGACAATTAGATGGAAATTTGTCATAATGAAAATCGAGTATCGGGAGGGATACAATGAGCGATCTCGTCGGTAAATCCCTTAATCGTTATCAGATCGTCAGCCTGCTGGGTGAGGGGGGGATGGGCGAAGTGTACAAGGCTCACGATCCATTCCTGGATCGTGACCTGGCTATCAAGGTCATGCACCCTCATTTCGCCCGCATGCCTAATTTTCGAGAGCGCTTCATGCAGGAGGCGCGGACCGCCGCTCGCCTGGACCACCCCTGCATTGTCAAAGTGCACGATTCGGGCGAGGTCAACGGTACTCTTTACATTGTGATGGAATTTATCCCGGGTGATAATTTGAGCAAGATGCTGGCAGACTTGCGATCAGCTAACCGGTGGATCGTCCTGCCGGAAGCGGTGCAGGTCGTCCGCCAGGTGTGCATGGCGTTGGATTATGCTCACCATCAGGGTGTGCTTCACCGTGATATCAAACCCGATAACATTATGTTTAAACCCAAGCCGTATGAGGATCTGCCCTGCCACCCGGTGTTAACCGACCTGGGCCTGGTCAAGCTCACTGAAGGCCTGCCGATTACACAGGAGGGGATATCTATGGGCACCCCGGCTTATATGTCGCCCGAGCAGGCCCTGGGTCAGCCATTAGACGCCCGCAGCGACGTATACTCATTGGGGATACTCCTTTATGAGCTGGCGGTAGGACGGCTGCCGTTTCCAGCCAAGACATTATCTGAAGCCATCCGTTATCACACTAAAGAGCCGCCGCCCCCACCGCACACAATACGCCCGGACTTGCCGGAAGCTCTGGAGAAAGTGATCTTGAGAGCCCTGGCGAAGGAGCCGGCTCAACGTTACCCCAACGCGGCAGCCTTGGCCCAGGCTTTACAGGATGCACTTCTGCCGGTGACCCTGGTATCTACCTCCCTGACCGAGCGGGAGAAGGCGGTCAGCCTGGTGACACAATATCAGCAAAGCCTGGTCGGAGCACGGGGTATCTCTGTCGTAGCAGAATTTCCCCAACAAGCTGCAGCCATTGGCCAGGATCGTATCCAGGTCATGGGGCTGGATAAAACCGTTCGTATGGTTGCCATCCAACCCCATGGGTTGACCATCGGACGCGATGAGGATAACGACGTGGTCCTGGACGACCAAAAGGTGTCTCGCCACCATGCCCGCATTGAGATCGATGGGCTGAGCTACCGCATCGTTGATCTGAATAGCACCAACGGTACATTCGTCGGCAATGCGCAACTGCTTCCTGGTATTGCCGAGGTCTGGCAGCCCGAAAAGCCGGTACGCATCGGCGATACCTGGGTGCGATTGGAAAGGGGCAAAGCTATTGATGCGAGTACCCAGGTCAGCAGGGATGCCACCCTGGCAGATGCCAGCCGGGCTTTTACAGGTCCAAAGTCCACCAGGATCGGCGTTAACCTGGGAGCATCTCAATATACGGTAATGCCAGGTAATAGCATAACGATTAGGCTGACGGTCATCAACCAGGGTCCGGTCGTGGACCATTACCGAATTTCAATGGACGGCGTGCCCCTCGAATGGCTGTCATTCCCAACCCCTGAGACGCGGTTGATGCCAGGTGAGTCCCAATCCGTAGAAATCACGGTCCAGCCACCGCACATACCCCAAAGCAAGGCGGGGGAATACCCGCTCACCCTCCGGGTAGCCAGCCTGGCCGATCCCAGCCAGGTGGTCGAGTTGAAAGCATCCCTAACAGTACAGCCGTTTTACCAGTACGATATCGAGCTCCGTCCAAAGAAGCACAGCTCCGTAGGCGAGGGTAATTTCACCGTGCGGGTAGCTAACCAGAGTAACGCCACCCTGACCGTACAATTGGAAGGGAGAGACTCGGAGGAGGGTTGCCGGTATCTCTTTAGCCCTTCTCCTACCAGCGTGCCAGCCGGGCAGGAAGGGCTCGTTAAATTGAAAGTCTCTCCCAGGTCCGCAATGGTGGGGGAACAGCCCAAAACCTACCCCTTCACCCTTACTGCCCGGCCGTTGGAGGAGCCCACTTTAGTCCGTCAGGCTCAAGGCGAGTGGGAAAGGCAGGCCCCCTCCTTCGAGATCAGCCTGCAGCCGCAGAAACAGCGTGGTGGAGTAAGAGGAGACTATTCCGTACTTCTCAGCAACCGAGGGGGTGCTGATTTGACTGTACAACTCGAGGCCACCGATCCCGAGGGAGGTTGCAGTTACTTTTTCAATACACCCCAGGTGGTCGTCGCTGCCGGGCAAGAAGGTCGCATGCCCCTGGTCGTCAAGCCCAAAGCTTCTCTGCCGGGAAAACTATCCAAGACTTATACTTTCACGGTGGTGGCTCGAGTAGCTGGTGTGACGGGGTTGACTCGCCAGGCCACAGGGGAATGGGAGCAGTTGCCACCGACCCTCGAGCTGACCCTGAACCCACAAAAGCAAGGGGGGAGCTCAGCAGGGAACTATACGGTCAATGCCCGCAACCAGGGTGATTCCCAACTGACACTGCAGTTCAGCGCGACGGACCCCGAGCAAGGGTGCAAATACACATTTAAACCTGAGCGGATCGTCCTGCCCGTGGGTCAGGTGCAGAATATCCAATTGAAAGTACAGCCGAAGAACCGCCTCAAGGGAACAGAAAGCAAGCTTTATCCCCTCACTGTGACCGCCCGGCCCGCTGAAGCTCCTGCCGTTAGCTGGCAAGCCCAGGCGGAGTTCGAGCATCTTCCCAGAGGGCAGGCGGGGGCGCAGCCGCGCTCAGCCTGGCGTTACCTCATCGCCTGGCTGTTGCTCGTCATCGGCTGGGGATTGGCAACATACCTGGCTGATCTCGTGTTCTCAGCCCTGGGCAGGAATGCCGGGGTCATAGATTTGATCAGGAATAGTTTCGTCCCCGGGGAGTATTCCATAATGGATTTCGCCGCTGAAGCGATCAGCTGGGCGGTTTTTGGCGGCATTGCCGGCATCTTTTACGGGCTGGTCACATTTGTCCCCATCCGCTTTGCTGAGCCCTCTTTACCTATCGGCCAGATATTGACCCTGGCATTAGGCTGGCTGATCGCCTGGGCAGCCGCCATCCCCGGAATCCTCGGATTTTACCCTCTGGCTTTTCACCCCCGGGTTTATTCGGTCCTTGCCGGTCTGATCGGGGGTTTCTTCACAGGCAAGGCTGCACAGCAGATCAAGCCAAAACCGGGCGGAGGGCGGATATTTATAATTATGTTGGCGTGGCCGATCGGGCAGATCGTCGTGTGGCAGCTCATCAATATGGGCTACGATTTTGGACCAATCTATGAAGCCACTCGCCTGGACCTGACGAGTGTGATCAGCGCGGCAGTGGCTGGTGCACTGACATTTCTAGCGCTCGGTTTGGCCCGGAAGCAGGATTAACCGCCATGTTCTTACAGGGAGGCTACCATGTGGCTATTTAACCCTAAAAAACGAAGGCTGCTTATAGGGTTCATCGTTTTCATCTTCGTCGCTCTATTGAGCTGCAATCTGCCAAGCTTCCAGAAAGCGCAGCCGACCCAGGCTGAGCAAAAGCAAGCCCAGCCAACCCAAGCCAGCGAGCAAAAGAGCACTGCAGTAAACCCCTCCAGAAGGATCGATATCCAGGCAGGCAGCCCGATCAGCCTCACCAGTGGGACGATCGGATCAAACGGTGGGACGATCCGGATAGATCAGGGTGGCCCTATCAACGGGTTCCAGATCGATGTGCCTCCTGGGGCCTATGCTAAGGACACTCCTTTTAACATCTCTTACCGCGATATTAAGAGCACTACCCTGGACAGCGATATCAAAGTCATCTCGCCCCTAATCCACGTCGATAACGGCGGGACCTGGTCTGAAGAATATATCACCGTGACCCTCCCGATCAAGGTCAACGCCAATCAATTCGCCATGCTGTTCACCTACGATGAGGCCAGCGGTAAGCTCGATGGCCTGCCTGTGCTGTCCGAGGAGGGGGGTCAGCTGAAGGCGATCACTCAACACTTTTCAGAGATCCTCGGTGTAGAGATCGATGAGGCCGAATTAGACGCCTGGAGTGGAGGCACTGGCTTCGAACAGGGGGTGGACAACTGGCAGTTCGCGAATTATGGCTCTTATCTCGCCCCTGATGGTCACTGCGCCGGTCAAACCCTGACCGCCATGCTTTACTACACGTTGAAAAAGGGGGACCCTCTTTACGGGAAATATGATAACTACAACAACCCCTTCCACAAGACCCCCACTTTGATGTGGGACGACCGCGCTGGCATTCGGCTGGCATCAGTTGCCCAGGAAACAGCCGATTGGGACAATAAGTCGAGGAACTATTGGCGCACGATACAGCGTACCTACAAGGATGAGATCATTTACTATTCCTTTGCCCTGGCGCTGAAGGCCAGCGGAGAACCTCAATTTGTGGAAATTTGGAATAATACGGATGGGCATGCCATGATCATTTACCGCAAGTATCAGGATCGCTTTTATGTCTCCGATCCCAACTACCCGGATCCCAATGCCCACCGTGCCATTGTCTACGACCGTGCGTCCAAAAAATTTAAGACCTACTACTCAGGACGAGATGCTGCACATCTTGGAGTCCCCTTTCCGACCATCATATATATTAATAAATACGGAATCCTCAGTCCGAATCAATTCAACTACCTGTGGAATAAATTCGAAGATGGCTCTATCGGGCAGGGGTTTTTCCCCGATTACAGTCTGGTCAGCCTGGAGCAGCGGGCGGACCTCACATGGCATATCAAAGGTAAGGTGACCAATAATTATAAAGTCCCCGAGAACAAAGTCCGCTTGGAAATGATTTCAGACGGCCTACACAGGGTGAGTGTTTACAATGACCAGGCTGTAAAAATGCATACATACGATTATTTCTCCTTCGAAGCGGATGTCAAAGGAAA
>CAZPWU010000131.1:0-6349 GCA_964590325.1 uncultured Anaerolineaceae bacterium
AAGTCGTCCCTTGACCAACCGTAGATTCGACCGTTATCTCACCGCTATGTGCCTGTGTAATTTGACGACAGATAAATAAACCCAATCCTGTTCCGCGGGCCATATCGCGCGAACCGGGCACCCGATAAAAACGTTCAAATAAGTGCGCCTGGTGCTCTGCGGCAATACCAGGGCCGGTATCTCTCACAGCAATATGGACTTTCCCGTCTTTCTCATCTAAGGTTATCGTTACGGGCGCTCCCGGTGCATATTTGACCGCATTATTCATAAGGTTATCAAAAACCTGTGCCAATCGCGTCGGATCCGCATAGACGATAACCCCAGGTTTTAATTCCAGGTTAATGGATAGGGATTCATTACGGGTACGTACTCGTGATGAGGCTTCCCTGATTAAAGCATCTAAACGCACGGGTTGGAATTCCATGAATAACGTACCTGCCTGCAACCGTGATGAATCTAACAGATCATCGATCAGCTCTCTTAAACGATCAGCCTCTTCATCAATGATGGTCAGGAACTCGCGACGGGTCGCCTCATCCCAGGTCGTGTCTTCACGAAGTAAGGTTGTTGCATAACCTTTGATAAATCCGAGCGGTGTACAAAGCTCATGGGAGACCATGGCGATAAAATCTGCTTGCAGCCGGCTCAGACGGCGTTCGGCCTCAAGGCTGGCTATCCGCTCGACAAGCTGCTGGCGTCTTAATAATTGGGCGACATGAGATGCAATAAACTCAGCCAGGTGTATTTGCTCAGGGGTATAAGGCGGGCCTCCAAACCGTCCAAAAACTAAAGCTCCCATCATTCCATCTCGCAGCCGCAAGGGTATCCCAAGAAAAAGACGCATTGATAGACGGTCGTTTTGCCATCCATCCAGTTTCTCATGATGAATGAGCGTTTGTGCCGAACGAAATACATCGTAAGCGATGTTATCCCCCCATGCCAGGTTTGCCTCCCTGGAGCGTCCTCTACCGATCACACGGGCATATCTCGGTTCCAGTGCATCATTACCCGGGTTGATATACAGGACCATATTGTCAAAAATAAAGACAGAACGGGTCAGGCGGATAATCTGGTCGAGGGCAACATCAACATCCTCTGCCTGGACCACAGCACGGCTGATCGCATAAACCGCTTCTAATTCTTTGGGTTGCAAAGAACCAGTATCGGGATTATCAGGGAATGCGGTCATTTCTTTACCGAGGGTAGTTCAAATTCAAAACGAGAACCCTTGCCAATTTCCGATTGCACCTTTATCCGGGTACCATGAGCTTCAACAATACGTCGTACTAACGCTAACCCCAGTCCTGTTCCACCGTAATGGCGTTTATCTGATTCATCCAATTGGTGAAATGGTTCAAAAATTTCTTCGATGCGATTGGGTGATATACCAATGCCTGTATCCGTCACACTGACCTTGACTAATCCATCTTCAAGCGCCGCGTCAACCTTAACCTTGCCTCCCTGGGGGGTGAATTTGATCGCATTGTCGAGGAGCTGTAATAGGACCCAAGTTATCTTATCCCCGTCAACTTGAACCATTGGTAATCCATCTGCCAGGATTACCTGCAATGAGATTTTACGCGCCCTGGCCAATTTTTCAGCACGCGACAGGCTGGTTTGGATCAAATCCGTGACATTACAAGAGTATAAATTAAGGGTTAATTCACCCCGCGAAGCTAATGTAAACCAGATTAAATCTTCGATGAGTTGTTCTAGACGGGCTTCAGAATGTAGCAGGACCTCAAGAGCTTCAGATTGGTCTTTGTTAAGCGAGCCAAGGGTGCCTTCCGCTAAAAGGTTGAGATAACCTTTGATATGAGTCAGAGGTGTCCTCAATTCATGAGAGATATTAGAAATAAAATTAGACTTTAGCTGGTTAAGCTCGGCAACTTTATTGAGGGCATTTTGCAGGTCTTGAGTTCGTTCCTGCACACGCCATTCTAGCTGCCGGTTGGATTGCTGTAAAGCAGACTGTAACTGCAGTATCTGTTCTGTTACTACCTGATCCAGGATCTCGCGATCAATAAAACCGAGGTCGAGAAGGACCTGCCCCACGAGACGTGGTGTGCCTGCTGCTGCGAGTTCTTGATGACGGCCCAGCGCAATTTGGAGTTGCTCGGGTATAAGAACCCCTTTTTCAATCAGGTATTCCCCTAGGCGAGGGACGAGAATTTCAGGCGTGATCGGTGTCCTCGCCAGATCTAGATTTGACGAAGTCAGTGTATTTTCAGCCAAAACTGCTGCCAAGACGAGGTCTATACCGCAGCCTGGACATTGACGATCCTGAGGACTCACAACGTAGCCACACCTAGGACAGGCAACTTCTGTTGGCATGTAATCTTGATCCATGAACGGTTTTATGTGACTTGCTACATAATAATATCCTCTCTTTCACAAGGATGCAAGCCAGTATGCTCGCCAGAATCGTTGTAAAGTGTTTGTAAGGTGCATAACTCGGTTTTTAATGCATAATCTAAGCGTAACTGCTTAGCCTTAAACTCACGGAGAAGAGGAAATCAGAAGAGGGTGTGCGTGGGGGCGTACGCCCCCCACGCACACCCTCTTCCGATTCTCTACAGTTTAGGAAGAAGAGTTACGTTAAAACTATCAATTCACTCTTGAAAGCCTGACATTGAATTGGTGGAGGATATGGATTTGATCAGAGTCCTGGTCATAGATGGCGATATTGACACGACCGACATGCTCAAAATGGTGCTCGATCCTGATGAGTTCGAGGTTATAGGAACGGATTCAAGTAAAGAGGGGATTGAATTAATCAACCAAAAGAATCCCGATGTAATTATTCTAGACCAAATCATGCCTATGATGCGTAGCAGGGAGGTATGTAAAGCAGTTCGAAAGATAAACCAGGTCCCTATCCTGGTCCTCTCTGTTGTTAATAAACCGGATACGATTGCTCGCTCTTTAGATGCTGGGGCCGATGACTACCTGGTAAAGCCGTTTACAAATGGCGTCCTGGTGGCTCATCTGCATAAACTCATCAGACGTTCCCGTACCGAAATGAATATTAACGAGGTTAACGATCATTCTCTATGAACCTGTAGCCAATTCGGGTAAAATAGGAGGAATAAAAAAAGGTCGACCTTCAGGTTAATATAACATCCTATGGCATCCTATGAAACAACTTTCACCCTCAAGGATCGTACAGAAATAAATTGGGAATCGTCCAGCGCAGCTCACGCTCTTAAACGGTTGCAAACCAACCCTCGTGTCAAGTATATTGTTGTTGCCGCCCCGGTAGATGCTTGTCCTGCGTGCCAGGGAATCACTGGTACCTATCCAAAGGATCAAGTGCCTCAACTACCTGTCGAGTCTTGTTCACATCCCTTAGGATGCCGCGCCTTTTACATGCCATACCTGGATGAAATATATCCATAACATAAAATTACCGAAAAAAGGTTTATGTGGGGCATGCACCCCATGTAAACCTTTTTTCGGATAGGACTTACTTTTGTAATAAAAGAGAGTGGGGTTACGACCCACTCTCATCTTTTTGTGTCAGGTATTTCTTGACAAATAAAAAAGCCTCTTCCCGAGATTTAATTTGTCCAATAACCTGTGCCTCGCGCACAGCTTCCAATAGTTGACCTATCCGAGGCCCAGGTGCTAGATTAAACCGCGTGATCAGATCATCACCATTTAAAACTATTGGAGGGGAGACTCTCTCTTCTGGATGCTCCCACCAGGCTTCTAGAAGTATACGGATGATATCCAGGTGTTTATTCCACACATTCTGAGGTAAAGTCGTCCCATAGGTAGCTAGCACATCTGCCAAGGAAAGCAGGCAAATGTCGACGCCGGCTTCTCCAGTATCGCGGAAAAATCGATAGATCGCTCGCCGACTGGGCGCGCGTTCTAAATTTCCCAATAATGATGGTCGCAAGTGATGACGCACGATGACATACAGACGGTTGATTTCCGGATTGCTCAGCTTTAATAAACGAGCTCGATTAGTAATTATTTCGGCTCCCATTTGGTCGTGACCGAGAAATCGGATCCGTCCTTGGTCATCCACCTTTCGAGTTTGAGGCTTGCTGATGTCATGATAGAGTGCTGCCAGAAAGAGTAACGGACGAATCGGCCGATCAACATTCAGACTTATATCCAGGTGCTTGCTTAATTGTTGGCAATAGCGACCTAACCGTATAGCGACTAAACCCATATTAATGTTGGCAGCTTTGTCGGTATTATACTGAAGATTCAAGACATCTAAAATTCTATGGAGCTTGTTCAAGACATCCAAAGTGTGTTGCCATACGTCGGCGATATGAGGAGGGGGCTGTTCCACTCCCTTTAATTCAGTCAGCTCAGGTAATATAAACGGTAGAGCTCCCAAAATATCGAGGGCACGCATCGATGTATCCGGGCGCGGTCCGTCTAAGATGCGGAATAACTCATCGCGCAAACGTTCTGGGGAAACATTCGGCAGTAAGGATATCGCCTGGCGCATCAAAGAGCGTGTTTCGGGTAGGATATGGAAATTGAGAACCGCCGCCTGGCGGACCGCACGGAGTATGCGGATGGGGTCATCACTCAGGGAGGTTGGTGAACAGGCACGCAGATGCCTGCTCCGCAAATCGGTATCACCCCCTAAAGGATCCAACAATTCCATAGGTTTACGAACCTCGACCGCCATAGCATTGATGGTAAAATCGCGGACGCGCAAATCGCTCTCCAGGTCTGGTCCTCGCAGCCTGGCAAAATCGAGGGTGTAACGGTTTCCATCCGCCTGTTTTATAAAGAGCCGGGCAGTGTCGCGCTCCTCGTCCAACGGGTAAAAAGCAGCTCCCAATGTCCGTGCCAGACTACGTCCTAGGGGCATCGCTTCCCCAGGCAGGACAAAATCCAGGTCATGGGAGGCGCGTCCAAGCAATGCATCGCGCACGGCCCCTCCGACCAGATAAACCGGCATATCAGACGGTAAAGACACAACAACGCGTTCCAGGATATCGGGAAACATCACAGGATGATCGGATGGTATAAAAATGATGCGTGGGATTTCTTTAAATCGGTCGGCTTGGGCAGCCTTGAAGGCCTGGTCAGGTGTCCCACCTTGACCGACAACCCTTTCACCCAAGAGAGCTACCCAACGACCGGCGTATGAAGACAGGTTATTCGTTGGCGCCTTATCTCGGTCAGTTTCAGGTTGGTCTGGCACGCGGTTATGCCTCTGGACAATAGTGTTCTTTCGATAGAACCCCGATAAATGGTAGATTTCGGTAATATTCGTCTACATCTAAACCATACCCAAAAACGAATTTATCCGGGATGGTAAAACCACGGTAATGAATGGGAACATTGATTTCACGGCGTTCGGCTTTGTCCAATAACGTGCACACGCGTAAGCTCTTCGGGTGGCGAGTACTCAAGAAATCCAGGACAGCCTTAATGGTATAACCACTGTCAACAATATCTTCTACCAGGAGGACGTTTCGGTTGATGATATCCGTATTTAAGTCGAGGGTAATTCTAGATTGTGCATAGTGCTGTCGGACGCCGACTCCATAAGAAGAGACCGCCATAAAATCTATCGAATGTGGGACCGATATATGGCGCATTAAATCGGTTAAGAAGACGACTCCGCCTCTCAAGATACAGACCAGAAGCAGATCCTTGCCTTTATAATCGCGACTGATCTCAGCTCCGAGCTCGGCAATCCTCTTTTGGAGAACATCATCGGGAATCAAGACTTCGTCCAGGAATTCATGGTAATCTTGCATAACTACTCTCTCGGGACTTGATGATGAGTCCGACAGCGTGCTTCGTAAAGCTCAGAAGCCCCAACGATTACAACCGGGTCGCCATAACGTGCCGGTACACCGTTGACGAGACGTTGGGTACGGGTGGCAGGTTCCCCACATACCATACAAATCGCCTGCAGCTTGTCCACCCTTTCAGCCTGAGCCATTAAGATCGGCATTGGACCAAAAGGTTCACCTCGAAAATCAGTGTCCAGACCAGCCACGATCACGCGTAAACCGCGATCAGCAAGCTGCTGGACGATATTGATGATCGGGGGGTCAAAAAACTGGGCTTCGTCAATCGCAACGACAGTCGTTTCGGGATCCATACGATCCAGAATATCGCGAGCCGAGTGAATAGGTAAGGCTTCAAAATCACTTCCGGCATGCGACCTCACTTTTTCAACCGAATAACGGTCGTCTATAGCCGGTTTGAAGACCTGAACCTTTTGACGTGCAATCGTCGCACGACGCAGTCGTCGGATTAATTCATCCGTTTTACCGCTGAACATAGACCCGGTGATCACTTCAATACTGCCAGTATGATGGTTCATAAACACCTCAGATCCCCCCTCGAGTATTCAGGT
>CAZPWU010000132.1:0-6285 GCA_964590325.1 uncultured Anaerolineaceae bacterium
GGAACATGATGGCGAGCTGGTAATGACCAAGGTAGTGGCTGGGTTCATCGCCCGCAAGTCATAGCTCATGGCAACCGGCATGATCTTTTACGGTAAAAAAGTCTGTTTCATCGGCGCGCATCCGGATGACATCGAGCTGGGCTGCGGGGCATTGATCGCACATATCCTGAATTCGACCGATGTGCTGTGCGTGACCCTTTCGGACAACCAGGAAAACCCCGAGCTGCAGAACCTGGTCGATGAACATTACCGCAGCATGGACCTGCTGGGTGTGCCGCGTGACCAGATCATTTTAGGGACCTTTGCGACACGCAAGTTCCCCCATGCCCGCCAGGAGATCCTGGAGTACCTGATCCAGATCAACCGCGACTATTGCCCTGACATTGTCTTTGTCCACAGCCGCTGCGATATTCACCAGGACCATAATGTTGCCACCGAAGAGGCCCTGCGCGCTTTCCGAGGAACGACGCTGCTGGGCTACGATGCTCTGCGCAGCAGCTATGGCTTCTTTCCGCACTTCCTGGTGGAAGTCTCTGAGCCGGACGTCGAACGCAAGCTCCAGGCGTTGGCGGAATACAAGACCTATATCCAGAGATATTACTTTGACCCCAGCGTCTTGCGCGCGACATTGATCCGGCACGGTGCTCTGGCAGAAAGACCTTATGCGGAGGGATTTGATATCCTGCGCATCGTGGGTAATTTTCAACGCCCTTGACCTATTTCCATCTGCGGTTATAATTCAATAGTTGAATTTTGAAATGGACATGGACATATCCCCTGAACCCGCGCGCGATATGAACCTGCTCGAGCAGATCGAGCATGATCCCGACGTTACCCAGGCTTCACTGGCAACCCATTTGGGCGTGGCGGTGGGTACGGTCAACTGGCATATCAAGCGCTTGATCGCCAAGGGATACGTCAAGGTCAAACGCGCTGAGCGGCGCAAGCTGCGCTACATCATCACACCGGAGGGAATCGCTTTTCGGGCGCGCTTGACGGTCGATTATATCGAACAGTCCATGCTTTTATATCGCCGGACACGTCAGCACGTAAGGGAATTGTTGATCGAGGTCAAACGGGCTGGATTCGATCGGGTGCTAATTAACGGTGATGGGGATATCGCTGATATCTGTCGACTGACCTGCCTGGAACAAAATGTCCGGGTGGTGAATGGGGAAGCTGTACCTGAGCTGGTGGTGAACGGGCTCAAGGTATTCCTAAACCTGGAGGGCCAAGAATGAACGAGTATGCCCTTCCCAAGCATGTGCTGGTTATCGATGTCTAACCTTCAACCTTCAACCTTTGCACCTGACACCCATTATTGGGAGGATAGACGTGTGCTCGCAGATTTACGGGCGAGTTTACCTGGGATACCAGTAACCCCAATGGTCAGCTACGCCGAGCGCTCGATGTAACCCGCGCCGAAAATTACTTTGGCTTCCGGGCGAAGATGCCTTTAGAAGAAGGCTTGTGAAAAACTATAGAATGGTATCGAAAATACAGAGGACAAGGAACAAGGGATAGGGTTAATGATTACCAAGAAGGACGAGGTGCTTTTCCTGCGCCCCACACGCGGTCTGGCCGCCCTCAACCTGCGTGATCTGTGGGTATACCGCGAGCTGATCTACTTCCTTACCTGGCGAGATATCCTTGTGCGCTACAAGCAGACCCTTTTGGGCGCAGCCTGGGCTGTTCTCGTGCCCGTTTTACAAATGGTCGTATTCACTTTGCTCTTTGGAGAGGGGGGTAAGAGTGCGCCGGACGGGATCCCTTACCCGATCTTCTCCTTTGCCGGGTTGCTGCCCTGGAACCTGTTTGCCAAAGCACTGGGTGATGCCGGGCGTTCGCTGGTCATGAACCGCAGCATGATCACCAAGGTGTACTTCCCTCGCGTGGTCATACCCATCGCCTCAGTATTGGGTGGTGTGCTGGACTTTGCGATTGCCTTTTTGGTCCTATTAGTGATGATGGTGTATTACAGCATTAACCAGGTCGGAGGCTATCGCCTGAATCTGACTCCTGCTATCTGGACGCTGCCTCTGTTTCTGCTCCTGGCTCTGGTCACAGCCCTGGGAGTCAGCCTGTGGCTTTCGGCGATGAATGTGATCTATCGCGACGTGGGCCATATCCTGCCCTTCCTGACCCAGTTGGGGCTGTTCGCTACCCCGATTATTTACGCCTCCAGCCGGGTGCCAGCGAAATGGCAGATCGTGTATGCCCTGAACCCGATGGTCGGCGTAGTGGATGGTTTCCGTTGGGCGCTGTTGGGTACCCAAAATGGTCCTGGGCCGATGTTAATCGTGTCTGTCGGCGTGGCGGTTGTCGTGCTCATCACCGGTATGTTTTATTTCCGCCACATGGAGCGCACGTTTGCGGATGAGATATAATGACTGACCTCGCCATACGCACCGAACAATTAGGGAAGCAGTACCGGATCGGGCAGACCACGGAGCGCTACCGTACGCTGCGCGACACACTGGCGAACGCGGCTACCCTCCCCTGGCGTGTGTTGCGTTCAATATTCAAATACTCGAACGTTCAAATGTTTAAACCTGCCAACCGGATCTGGGCTTTGCGAGATGTCTCGTTTGAAGTGCGCAAAGGCCAGGTATTGGGGATTATCGGGCGCAATGGAGCCGGTAAAAGTACCTTGCTTAAGATCCTCTCACGGGTCACCGAGCCTACAGAAGGCTATGCTGAAATCCATGGGCGGGTAGGTTCCCTCCTGGAGGTGGGTACCGGATTCCATCCAGAGTTGACCGGTCGCGAGAATATCTATCTGAACGGCGCCATACTGGGGATGAAACGGGTCGAGATTGGGCGCAAGTTCGACGAGATCGTGGCCTTTGCAGAGATCGAGCAGTTTATCGATACCCCGGTGAAACGCTATTCCAGCGGCATGTACCTGCGCCTGGCGTTTGCCGTCGCAGCTCATTTGGAGCCTGAGATCCTGGTCGTGGACGAGATCCTGGCAGTGGGCGATGCCGAGTTCCAACGCAAATGTCTGGGAAAGATGAGCGATGTAGCCCAAGAGGGGCGCACTGTGCTCTTTGTCAGCCACAACATGTCCGCGATTTTACGTCTGACCGAAGAGGCGATTGTGCTTGATAAAGGTCGTCTGGTCTATCGCGCCCCAACCTCTCAGGCGATCGACTATTATATGGCAACGGGCCTTTCGCAAGCTGGCGAACGGACCTGGGGTAGTGATCAAATCCCGGCCTCCACAGCCCCGTTTTGCCCGATTGCCCTGCGGGTACGCAATTCCCAGGGGCTTAAGGTCGATGTGCTACGGTCAGTGGAGCCGATCACCGTCGAAGTGGAGTACGCCCTGGCATCGTCCATCTCTGGCCTACGGGTGGGAATTTATCTTATGACCATGCGCGGCGAATATGTCTTTACCTCCTTCGATACCGATAATCCCCAGGAGTACGAGCGTTTCGGTGTGCGCCCGGCGGGTCATTATGTCAGCCGGTGTGTAATCCCGGCCAACTTGTTGAATGAGGGGCGGTACGTTCTGGCTGTCAATGCCAGTGCTTTCAGGATCAAACGCTACTTTCAGGACGAGAATGCCCTGGTTTTTAACCTCGACGGCACGGGTGCGCCTGGCAAACAGTGGCCGGAAGCGCGCCTGGGGCCGATAAGGCCGGTTTTGGAGTGGCAAATTAATCGAGTTAATGAACCTGTTACAGTAATAAATTGAGAGAGGGAAGAAGTGCTTGAATAAAACCGCTGTTAAGGAACTGCTCGGGGTGCTGCCGCTTACGGCAGAGCTGTACTGGTACCTGCACCAGCCGGGCAAGCCTCTTACTGCTAAATTTTCCCTGCACCGACTGGAGAAACTGATCCCCGAATGGCGTATGCAGGCTGAGGCACCCCGCCGAGGCGCCTCTATCCGTCGAGACGTCTCTAACGGTCGGCGGGTTTTGCTCTTCGGCACCCAGCGTTATTGGATCGAGCACGTTACTTTAATCGGTCTGGCGCTTGCCGGGTTGGGGCACGAAGTATCCCTGGCCTTTTTGCCCTATGCGGTATGGCAGACTCCGATGAACCGCTTTGACCTGCGCCGCCAGAACGTTTACGCCCGCGAGGTGCTGCGTAAAGCGGAACCGCCCCTGCGAATCGTCCCATTTTTGAGCGTAAAGAAAGCGGCAGTTTTACCGACGGAGCTCCAACAAGCTATCCAGCAGAATGCCTTGCGCGATACACAATATACCCTGCAGGTCGAAGGGGTGAGCGTGGAGAACGACCTGTACCGCCTGCGGCTGGAGCGCGATACCGAAGCCGCCCGCGCCGCACTGGCCTGGATGCTGTCATACCCTCCAGATGTCGTCGTGATCCCGAATGGGACGATCCTGGAGTTCGGCGCGGTCTACCAGGTGGCGCGTTATTTGGAGCTCCCAGTAGTGACATATGAGTTTGGCGAGCAGCGCCAGCGTATATGGCTGGCTAAGAATGCCGAGGTGATGCACCAGGAGACTGATGACCTGTGGGCCGCGCGCCGCAACTTGACTCTTAATGAAGCGCAGTCAGAACAAATCCGTTCCCTCTTTGCAGCCCGACAGCGCGCCAGCCTGTGGGAAAATTTTTCACGTCGTTGGCAGGGTGTACCCAGCGAAGGGGGGCAGAAGGTGCGCAGGGCTCTCGGGCTGGACTCGCGGCCGGTCGTTCTGCTGGCAACCAACGTGATCGGCGACAGCCTGACCCTGGGTCGGCAGGTCTTCAGCGACAGCATGACCGAATGGCTCGAACGTACGATACGTTATTTCGCTGGTCGTTCCGACGTGCAGTTTGTAGTGCGTATCCACCCCGGCGAGATGATCACCAAGGGTCAATCGGTGGCAGACGTGGTGCGTCGTGTGCTGCCTGAGCTGCCTGAACACATTCACCTCATACCCGCCGACGGACAGGTGAATACCTACGATATCGTAGAAATTGCTGACCTGGGGTTGGTTTATACAACCACTGTAGGGATGGAGATGGCAATGAGCGGTGTTCCGGCAATCGTCATCGGTCGGACGCACTACCGCGGTAAAGGCTTTACCCTGGATCCCAACTCCTGGGAAGCTTATTTCGAGCTATTAGAGCGGGTGCTGGCCTCGCCTGAGCGCTACCGCCTTTCCCACACCCAGGTCGAATTTGCCTGGAATTACGCTTACCGTTTTTTCTTCGAGTACCCCCATCCTTTCCCCTGGCATCTGCTGCACATCTGGGATGATCTGGCAGAATGGCCGGTATCACGCGTGTTGAGCGATGAGGGTCAGGAGTTGTATGGAAGGACATTCAGCTATCTGGTTGGTGAACCGGTGGATTGGGACCTATCAGGTATTCCCGTGTCAGGTGTCATGCAAATAAATGACACTTGATACTTAGCGCTTGGTGCATGAGACGTGACACTTGGTACCTGGTACATAATACGGAAAATATGATGTGTATGAGCTCTCAGATGGATATCAAACGGGAGGTGCGTGAGTTCTACGATCAAGTCGGTTGGCAAGAGGTCGGGGAGGGCCTGTACCAGAATGCCCGTTTTGAAGACCTGCGCCCGGTATCACGCGACTATATCCACCGCTGCCACATGCGCGTCTTGCGCCATCTCGAGACGCAAGGATATTACCTGCTGGATGCCGGTTCTGGCCCTATCCAATACCCCGAGTACCTGGATTATTCATGGGGCTATCGCTACCGGGTATGTGCCGATATCTCCATTGTGGCGCTTATAGAGGCGCGCAAGCGCATCGGTGCCCACGGGCTCTTTGTAGTCGCCGATATCGCCAACCTGCCCTTCAAGCTGGGTTGTTTTGAGGGGATTGTCTCATTACATACCATTCACCACCTGCCCCTGGATGAGCACGCCCAGGCCTACGCGGAACTGTACCGCCTGCTGGCTCCGGGATCGAGTGCGGTGGTTGTGAATGGGTGGGATTCGACCCCCCTGGTGGTACTGGTAAACGGTCTTATCAGGGTAGCTGAATGGGTTTATGCACTTAAAGCTCGTCTGATAGGTAGCCCGGTGATGAGTAATCCGTTATCAACAACTGAAAATCAGCAATCTACAATCAGCAATCCTCAACCCACCGGCACCTTTGTCCGCAAGCACAACGCGGCTTGGCTTAAGAAGGAGATTGGAAGCCGTATGCCGGTGGAGATATGGACCTGGCGCAGCGTGAGTGTGCGCTTCCTGCGCACACTCATCCACGAACGTTGGGGTGGGCGCGCCCTACTGCGCGGGTTGTTCTGGCTGGAGGAGCGTTTCCCGCACTTTTTTGGTAAAAATGGGCAGTATCC
>CAZPWU010000133.1:0-6216 GCA_964590325.1 uncultured Anaerolineaceae bacterium
AGCAGCCAGCGTATTAACGGCTCGAGGCGCGCTGAAGTACATGGGGGTGGACCAGAGATCCGCTTTAGCAGTGTTTCGGGGAATTTGCTGTTGAGCACCTCCGGCGACCTTGTAGAGCAATCGACCGAAAGAACGCCCGAAAAACAGCCAGCCAAGCCACTATCAGCCGAATACCGGCGCGAGGTGCTTGAGCGCGTTGCCCGCGGCGAGATATCTGCTGAAGAAGGCCTTAACGCGCTCAAGAACGCTTGACCTATCAGCAGACCCGGACTCCATCCTGGCGTCTGATCAGAATTGTAATTGCATTATCGATCGGAGTGTCTGAGACCAGGATCAGGTAACCTCCTCCCCCGGCCCCAGACACTTTCCATCCTAAGGCAGTGCTTTGATGTTGCTGGATGAGGTCTATGATCGTTTCATTCACCATGTTCGGGAACATTGCGATTTGGGCCTCGAATGCCTTTCTGATGTACAGGCCAAATTTCTTTAAGTCTTGATTGAGTATTGCTTCCCAACAGCGTTCGGTAGTATCGGATAAGGCTTTTGCCCTTTCTTTTGTGATTTTCGCGTTGCTCAAAACGTCGAACCCAGGCTGGCGTTGGCCCAACGGGATCAAATAAAGGGATGACTCGATGAACTGCAGAGTTATCTCATCTTGGCAGGAATCTATCCTTGAGGGCCAATAAACACCTTCGTAATAAGACTTATTGACGCCCGGGAATAAGATTCCAATGGCGTCTTGAGAGCCTGATATTTCTTTAGTCCCCGGTGGATTATCGTAGCAGAATAATAACTTGGCTAATTTCTCGGGATCTCCAGCGGGTAGCCTGGGCCCCCACAGGTCAATTGCTTTGTTCCTGGTGCTGGTTGCCATGCCGCTGCGCTCATTAAACTCCAGGCTGGGTTCAATTGAGATCGTGATCACCGCCCCCGGGTAGAGACTGGAGACGAAAGGCTGATCCAGCCATCCCCCGGCCAGGTCGATCCGATAAGGGATGAGGTTAATTGTTTTTAAAGCCGTCGTAGAGCGCGGGGTCAGGCCGGTTTTGGGTTCTCTTTTGAGGATGATATACTGGATGCCTAATTGGTCACATAGCCTCCGTTTATCGGGGATATCACCGTCTTCATTGACAATGAAATGATCGGGCTTGATTTCTTTCAGTTCGTCAATGAAATCGAGCATCCCTGACCCTCGCGAGATAAAGGCTTTTTTAACATATGAGATAGATTGGATCATGTAGAGACGTTCTTTTTCACTATTAATCGGAACTCTGCCCTTTAAATCATAGACGGTCTGGTCCGAGCCGATCGCGACATAGAGGTCACCGAATTTAGCGGCTTCCTGAAGGAAAGCGATATGCCCGCTGTGGAAAAGGTCAAAACATCCGCTGACGAAAGCTTTTTTAGGCATGTATTATTTATCCTTTGATTGGGTTATGAGATTATCTAGGAGATTTTACCAGGGAAGGAGGAACTATATTCAGGGTATTTATAGGCTCATTAGGAATTGCCGTGGTGGATAATGTAACCGCCCACAAATATCCTGATTTTTATTCCCTTGATGAAATCGGAGTGCTTAAGGGTGAATTCTATGGTAGACTGTTATGGTTTGGATTATTGCGTATTAAAGGCTTTCATTCAGGTAAAACACAGGAGGTTATGTCCTATGAAACCTTTTCGCAAAAATGCCGCAATCGCTATCGATGGTGGGGGTATTAAAGGTGTCATTGTCACCCGCGCTCTCTCAATGTTGGAAGAATCTCTAGGAAAATCCTGTCACGATATCTTCCGACTGACAGCGGGAACCTCGACAGGCTCTATCATCTCTGCTGGGATCGCATCCGGATTGACGGCTGCCAGGATGCACCAGCTCTACTGCGAGCTGGGTGATGCAATCTTTAAAAAGACCTGGCGGACTATCTTTTGGCCTCTCACTCACTACCGTTACCCGCATGAGCCGCTGATAGCCGCTCTGCGGAGCTACGTGGGCGATCACGTGATGGGAGATTTTTGGACGAGTGATCCACCTACCGATGTCGTCATTACAACCTTTGACCTGGTAGCCAACCATACCCGCTTTGTCAAGCCGTGGAAGGATGAGTACAAGACATGGCCGGTGATCCGGGCTGTTTTATCTTCAAGCTCGGTGCCGACTTACTTCCCGGTGGTAGAGGGGCGTTATGTGGATGGTGGCGTCGGAGCATATGCCAACCCCTGCTACCTGGCAGCTTACGAGCTGCTCTTTTGCCTGGGCTGGGACCCGGCTGAAACCACCCTCATCAGCCTGGGCACGGGTCGCGACCCCAACCAGTTCAACCCTGGTGAGGCCAACCGCATGTGGATCTGGCAGTGGGTTAGCCCTCTCTTGGGAGCCTTTTTGCACTCAGCCGACGACCAGCAGGTCCATCTGGTGGATACCTTCTTTAAGCAGCTCGATTTCCGGCGTTTTCAGGTTGACTTGCAGCAATCCATCGAGATGGATGACCCAAGCAAGATCCCTCAGTTGACAGCCTATGGAGAAGAGATGGGCCGGATGATCCTTAACGACCAGACAGATAGCTCACAGGGTCTCGTCCCGCCACGCGCCCCGTTCAAGTGAGTCTGTAGTAGAAAGGGTTTTCTCCAGCCAGGGTTGAGTAGTTATATTGAATCTTAAAATAACCGCATAATGGTTTGTTTTAAGATACTTTTTGAGCCATTAGAGTTATGATATAAAATATAACATTAAGATTTAGTGTTGTCAGGTGGAGTGAACCCATTTCACCCAAAACCTTCTGCCATGCTAAGGTTGGGTTAGGATGAGAGGTAGAGACTTTCAAGTAGCTTTCGTTTACAACCTGGAAAGTGCAATTGTTAAAGGCGAATGCCAAGATTTGATCGCCCTGCAGTGTACAGCCAGTACAACCCAACATCTATACGAAGCATTATCCTCTCTGGGCTATTCAACGATCAAGATAGCGGTTCAGGATTCTCTCGAGGAACTGAAGCAGAACCTGGACTCCTTTTCCAACCAGGATACGTTTATTTTCAATAATTGTGACGGTTTCAGCGGCGATAACCTGGGCTCCGTCCTGGTGACCCACGTCATCGAAGATTTGGATTTTAAGCACACCGGTTCAACCGCTGAAGTCATAGCGCAGTGCATCGATAAATCACTGGCTAAAGAAAGATTGATCAGGTATGGGATTCCAACCCCCTGCTACCAGGTTTTTAAACAGCCCGAAGGAGAGGTCCGGTGTAATTTTCCCCTGATAGTCAAGCCTCTCACCGAGGATGCAAGCCTCGGTATCGATTTTGACTCGGTCACGACCAACGAAAAGGGCCTGTTCGCCAGGGTGGATTATGTGATCAGTAAGTATCACGAGCCGGCAATGGTTGAAGAGTTCATTCAGGGTCGCGAGCTGGCAGTGGCTATGTGGGGTAATGAGACTGTTGAAGCTCTGCCGATCGCAGAGGATGACTATTCGTGGATATCAGACCCGCTTAAGTGCCTGCTGACTTACGAAGCAAAATGGATTCCCGAATCCCCATATTACCAGAATACCCTGGTACGCTGCCCGGCGGATTTGTTGCTTGAAGAAGAACAATGCGTAGTACAAACCGCCATTGGGGCTTATAAGGTCATGGGGCTGCGTGACTTCGGTAGGGTTGACATCCGTTATTACAATCAAATCCCTTATGTGATTGATATCAACGAAATCCCAGATCTCTCGCCGGACGCAGGCTACCCGCGCACTGCGATGGTTGCCGGGTATAGCTATGCAGAGATGGCCGAACGGCTGTTGGATTTTGCACTACGACGAGAGGGCTGGCGATGATCGTCGCGGCTGTGGAGAAAGACGGTCATGCGATCCAGGATATCACCGTCAGTACGGGGGTCTTCGAGCCGCCCGAAGTAGAAACGGTAGCCGAGCTTTGGAACGAGTATCTTCAAAAGGGTCCTCAGACCAGCGGGTACTATTTCATTGTCTATCGTGACGGCGAGCAGGTGCTGGGGTATGCCTGCTATGGCCCGCGTGCACTCACTGAAGGGACCTACGATCTCTATTGGATCGCAGTAGACAGGACGCATCACAGGCATGGGGTGGGCCAGGCGCTCCTCCGCCAAGTCGAGCATGAGGTGCACTATATGGGAGGGCGCTTGATCGTGGTGGAGACTTCCAGTCTGGAAAGGTACGCCCCAACCCGGCGTTTCTACGAGGCCTCCGGTTATCTGCGCGAAGCGACCTTACGCGATTTCTACAAGCCCGGCGACGACCTGGTCATATTCACCAAACACCTGAGCACGGATAGAACTGACCCGGCTTAATCGTCCTCGTTCGGGCTATAGCCCTTGCCCTCAAACAGCTTTGCATTCCCATAGGTGCCGGTAAGATTCAGCCCGTGGAGTCGGGTCCTATCCCCGCAGATTGTACAAATGATGGCGCATGGTTTAAAGGTTTTGTCCGCATATTTCTCCAGGCGCGGGGAAAAATAGATCGTTTCGATGCGGATACCACTTTGGGGGGCGTTTAATAACCACCAGTATAGATATTCCAGGTCGTGAGAATCAATCCGCAGCCCGATGTCCGTACATCCTGAAGATTGCAACGCCTCACCCATTGAAAGGTATGGGTCTCTCATGGACGTCCAATTGGAGAAGAGCACTGACGAGGGCGGTTCGTTTAGGATGCTCCCGATCTGGGTACAGCCAAAGACACACGGGATGCCGAACTTTTCTGGATGTTGGCGCATGGCGATGAGAGGGCGTGAACGGTTGAAAAATACCCAGGGCAGAGTGGCCATCAGGAGAAGGGCTACCGCCAACGGCGCCAAGCGCCGCTCGCTGGTCAGCGACAGCACAACCCCAAACACCGGTGCCCATGACACCCAGAACGGGAGTTGATAACGAATGCCGTACTGGTCAAATGTTACAACCAGAGAGAATATAGCATAGGAGGCCAGCGAAGCAAGCGTGTACCATAGTAAGGAGCGATCTTGCACACGCCGGTAAACGACGAAAAGTAGAATTAACGTCGCAGGCACGAGCAGCACATGCAGTGGATTACCTGCCAGATCTTCGTGATTCCAGCTCCAGATCAATTGGAATCCATCCGGATTCTGGCCAATTAGCTTTAGACCAGATTTGAGCCAGCCCACCATTCGGGCATTGAGAGCCTCATTCGGGGTGGCGAAATTCAACAGGGTGTTCTTGGAAAGCGCTGCCAACAAGGGTGCAGGGCCGTAATTCCTGGCTGTCCTGTTTTGGACCCATTCTGCAGGCCCGAGTGGTCCACCGTAAGTCATGGTGTTCCGTACCCAGTGTCCAAGATTGAGGATGAGCACTATCCCGGTGATTAGAAGACCGTGCACCAAAACCAGGGATAGCCTGCGCCTGATCAGCCAGGTGATGATGTACCACAACAGGAATGGGACGGCATATGGGTAAAAAGTCCCTTTTGTCAGCATCCCCAAGCTCACGGCCAGGGCCAGGCTGATCGACTCGGTCGGAGCTAACTGGCGCTTGGTTCCTGACACTACAAAATAAGCCAGGCATACCAGCCACAGGGCTGTAACGTAGTCGTTCTGGGTGCTGGTGGCCTGCAAGATCCCCATTGGAATACTGGCTGCAAAGGCAACCGCAGCAAACTGCCCCCAGCGCCTGGCCCCCAGCAATCCTGCTAATGCAGATATGCCGACCAGTGAACCGAGCATGCTGAACCACTGCACGAGGTTTGCCAGCCGATCGTTACCCCACAACAGCCGCAGGTTTAGGATCACCACCTCTGCGCCGATGGGATTCCACAATTGCGGCTCGAAACCCGTTGGATAATGTCGGAGGCTGTGATTTTGTGCCCAATGGACAACCCGGCTCATGTGATATAGTAGCGAGTCGGTGTTGTTTGGGGGTGAGATCAGTGCCACAATTAATAAGGCCAGGAAGATCATTCCCAGACCGGCTATGACCAGCCAATCATGCCATCTCATCATCCCCCAACCTTGACGTAATCGGGCCCACCCCCTGATCAAGAGGCCTTTCCGCCACCCGATCCACAGGGAGAACAGCAGCACGATCCCCCATGAGGTCGCTACCCAAAGCTGGGATAGCGCGCCTAATAGGCTGAGCCCTTCAGAAATAATGGCGACCAGCCCTCCCCAAAACAAGATAGCCTGGAGGAAAACCCCACGCAGGTCTATGAAGTCTGGATTATGCTCTTCTTTTACTGCAACGAGATC
>CAZPWU010000134.1:0-6197 GCA_964590325.1 uncultured Anaerolineaceae bacterium
CCTTCCTACTATAGACGATATGCGCCAGCGACGGCAGTCTGATGTTGATCGGCATGACCCAGGGGTTAGACGTATTATGAACCCCCATATATATCATGTCTCGTTGACCCAACGACTTTGGAATCTCAAACAGGAATTAATCTCATCAACACTTGCCGTAAAAGGGTGAGGAGACCACTCTAAATCTATAAAATCAGGAGGTGTTTCAATGAAATGGTTGGGATCACACATTTTATGGGGAAGCTTATTGATTCTAGGTGGGATTTTATATTTACTACAGAGCCTGGATGTGTTTTCAGGAGGTGACATATTTTGGGGCATCTTTCTCGGCCTGATTGGGGTGATCTTTCTTACTAATTTCATCAAAAATCGTTCGAACTGGTGGATGTCTATACCAGGGATCATCCTGTTGGTCATTGCTATTGGGATAATCCTGGACGTGGCTTTACCCGGTGTATCGAGTGTTATAGAAGGTAGCTTGATCCTTGGGGGAATTGGATTGGCTTTTTGGTTGGTCTACCTGACAAACCGGGCCTATTGGTGGGCAATCCTCCCAGGTGGGGTAATGGTTACATTAGCTGTGGTTGCAGGTTTGGAACAGAAAGGTATTAGAACGGATGGTATATTCTTCCTGGGTCTGGGAATAACATTTGCCCTCCTTGGTGTGCTTCCTAACCCACACGGACAATTGAGATGGGGTTTTATCCCCGCCATAATCCTGGTTTTGTTCGGTTTAGTAACCCTATCAGCTTCTATTTCTCTGATAAATTATTTATGGCCTGCGGTATTGATCCTTCTTGGGCTATTCCTTGTATGGCGGACTATTGTTGGCCGACGAGGTTGAAGATGGATAACAAACTGTATCGCAGTCGAACAGATTCAATGCTCGGGGGTGTTTGTGGGGGCTTAGGGCAATATTTGGGGATCGACTCAACAATCGTTCGTCTGTTCTTTATTTTATTAGTGATGAGCAATGGATTGGGAGTTCTTATTTACTTGCTGTTATGGATGATCGTACCGCGTCAGGGGCACGTCCGTGATGCTACCTTGGGAGGCATTGCCCGTTCAGGAGCTGGTGAGATCGCCGAACATGCCCGTGCGATAGGGGATGATATACGCTATGCAGTGAGCAATCCTCATCCCAAAACTGGTATTTATATCGGAGCCGGGTTGATTTTATTGGGTGTATTCTATCTACTCCAGAGCCTCAAATTATCCTGGCTGCGCTGGTTAGATATTGCTGTCCTGTGGCCGGTTTTACTGATATTAGCCGGCCTGGTCCTTTTATTCCGTCGCTACCGAGGAGACTAATATGAAAAATAATAATCGTTTAACTCGACCTCGCTTCAGAGGCAGTGTGTTCTTCCCCCTGATATTAATCGCAGTGGGTATTGTATTCTTGTTAAACAATGCCAGAGTTTTAACCGGTGATGTCTGGGACATTATATTAAGTCTTTGGCCAATAATTTTGATTGCCATCGGCATTGACAGCTTGATCCGACGTCATGGTTTAGCGGGACCGGTGTTTTGGATCGGCATCGGTGTCATCATCCTATTAAGTAATTACGGACTGATCCATTGGAATGTCTGGGATTTAATCCTACGTCTATGGCCGATCCTGTTAATTGCTATTGGCCTGGATATCGCGATCGGTCGACGTTCAATATGGGGGGCTTTAGTAGCCCTGGTACTGGTTTTAGCGATCCTGGCTGGTGCAGTGGGGTTAGTGGGGACTAATACGACTACTATAACAAAGGAGGTCAGTTGGACACCGCAAACAGTCATTGATCGCATCAATGCTGTACTAGATATCCCTATAGCAGGATCGCTGACTGTTAATTCGGTTAAATCAGGCGATGCAGCGATAAAAGGTACTCTCCAATTACAAAGGAGTGAAACTGTCAATGAACAATATTCAATTGAGAGTGACAAGACGGGGTCTATCCTCTTAAGAGGTGAAGGTATAGAAAGGAATTACACCACGTGGAATTTCGGTAGTAGTACCTGGGACATTGGCTTTAATCCCAAGGTTCCCCTGAATTTATCGGTTCAAATGGGAGTTGGTGAGATCAATTTAGATCTAAGGGATTTTAACCTCAGTGCACTGGATGCTCAATTAAGTGTGGGTAAGATAACGGTCTCACTCCCTTCGAGAGAAGCATTTAGTGCGGATATAAAAAATCCGATTGGCCAAACAATTGTCAATGTTCCGAAAAATACCGGAATCCGGATCACATCAGATACCGGTCTTGCAACTATACAGGTTCCGCCTGATTTTGTCCGCCAGGATAACACGTATACCTCCCCGGGTTATGATAAGGCTGAGATAAAAATAGACCTGAATTTAAGCCAGCCGATAGGCCTTATTCAAGTCCGCTATATAAAATAAGAATATCGATAAATAAAGTGCGAGTGGGATTGAAAACTCCCACTCGCACCATTTTTCCAGGGACCGTCTCATTCTGCGAAGTTGATTACCAGCCGATCATTACTATCATAGGTGTAGTGAGCGGCAAAGGGCGGGTCATCTGAGCGCATCTTTAAGACATGTGGCAAAAGGACGGTTAAATCTTCTACAAGGGGTAGACGATCAATCTCAGTGACAGGTACCCATTCGGGTATACCCTCTTTAGTAAAAATCGGCTCTCCAGTTCTATATTCACCTGTCAGTACGAAAATTCCAATACCAGTATCTTCTCCTGTATCCACTGTGATCGTCCCGCATAATCGAAGACTCTCTGCATCCAAACCGGTTTCTTCGTTTAGTTCACGACGGGCAGCGTTCAGGACATCTTCCCCACGTTCGATATGCCCACCAACACCATTATAAAGATTTGCCCATATGTGTTTATGAGGCGCACCTTTAAGGAGTAGGACTCTATCGCCTCGTTTTAGAAAGATAAGTGTACGGGGGATCAGTTTATATCGTTGAGCAGAAACACCTTGATCCGAAAGGGGCATATTCTTACAATCGTGTCCGGATAATCATGCTCTCGTTTTATCCTACCTGGATTTTACCTGTAATCATCTGCCGTACGGTTTCTATTTGACCTGCACTGCCCAGTTTGACATTCTTGCTAGCGATGAACTTGGCATATTCAGTCATGAATACTTTCCCGACTGGTCGTAGATCAAAGTTCTCGGGATAATCACGGAAGTATTCACGGTGCACACGGGTCCAAACCAGGCGGCCATCTGTGTCAATATTTACTTTTGTAACACCTAACTCGGCAGCCCGTTTAAACTGGTTTTCATCCACACCCTTAGCACCTCTCAGCTTACCTCCGGCGGCATTGATACGGGCTACTTCCTCTTGGGGTACGGAGCTGCTTCCGTGCATGACCAATGGAAAACCCGGAAGCCTCTTTTGGATTTCTTCAAGGACATCAAAATGGAGGGATTGTGAACCCGAGAATTTAAATGCACCGTGGCTGGTGCCTATAGCACAGGCTAACGAATCGACACCCGTCCGTTTAACAAATTCCTTTGCTTGGTCAGGATTGGTCAATTTCGCATTGGATTCATCAACTTTAACATGCTCTTCGACACCACCTAATTGGCCCAGTTCTGCCTCGACTACAATTCCCTTGGCATGCGCAGCATCGACAATGCGTTTCGTTATCGCAATATTCGTATCAAAGTCTTCATGGCTGGCATCGATCATAATCGACGAATAAAAACCACTATCGATACAGTCATAGCATGTCTCTTCATCCCCATGATCAAGGTGAACAGCAAAGATTGCGTCTGGGAAAACCTGATCCGCGCTTCGGATTAGTCCTTCCAACATGAGCTTATGCGTATAAGCTCGGGCTCCTTTGCTGATTTGGATTATAAAAGGTGCCTGGCTATCCAGGTTTCCCCGGAACAATCCCATAGTTTGTTCTAGATTATTGATGTTGTAAGCTCCGATGGCGTACTTCCCATAGGCTAGTTCAAATAATTTCTTTGTTGTTACGATCATGTTTGACTCCTTAAAAATCCTTTTCTATCATTCGGGAAATGTAAATAACATCAAATTATTATAATCTAAAAGCTCTGCTTTTGTATTAAACCCCTCTCCACGCTTGTAACGCATTTACTGTTATTGAATAACAATTAATGACCTGAAGATGCGCGACTCTTGGACGGTAAATTCGTATATTAAGATTGGAGTTATCGAGCATGTATGAATACGTTGCATTAGAGTAAAACTAAGGCTATAATCAGGATGTAGTTTGTTAAATTGGGCATAGTCAAACTAGGAGACTACAATGAGCGATCTAAAAGACCAAATTTTTAGCAAAGTCACTGGTAGCGAAGATGTCTTCAAAAAGATCGTGGCGAAAATCCCTGGATTTAAGGGATATATAGAACGCCAAGCGAGACGAGACTCGGATAAAATGGTCCGAGATACAATTTTTAACCGTTTTAGAGAGCTGGAGGGACGTGTCTCGGCGATTCAACGCGATTTTATCAGCCAGGGTGACATCAATTATGTCGATGAATTAGAAGCCTCAGCAATAAAATTACGCACCTTTGCGGACCGGGTACATACTGCCTCACGCGGGTATTCCGGTGTGTTTGACGCAGTAAAAATAAATGAAGCGGAACTGGCTAAGTTATACGAATATGATTCAGCCATGTTAGACATGGTCGATCAGGTGGGTAAAGCGATTGATAATATTGAAGCATCCGTTGGAACGGACGGTCTTCCTGCTGCAATGCGTAATTTAGAAAGTATCTCCCGTCAATGTATTGAGATATTTGACAGGCGCGAGGATGTATTTACATCTGGTTAAGAATTAAACCGTGCACAACGACCTTTTCGTGAGATGATAAGTATTACCCTAAAAAACATTCGTTATTGTTCCATCAGGAGTCAGAGCCATGGCTAGAATATTTGATGTGATAGAGTATCCCAACGAAATGCGCGATGAAATCGTGCATCGCTTTCCGGAGAGCGGGCCTGGGGATTTCCGAATCGGTTCTCAGGTCATTGTGCGTGAAGCTCAGACGGCAGTATTTTTCCGAGACGGTAATGCCCTGGATGTATTCGGTCCGGGACGACATACAATTGCGACCGCGAATATCCCTCTCCTTATAGAAAAAATCGGCCGGACATTTTTTAGCGAACGCACTCCTTTCCCAGCCGAAGTTTATTTTGTCTCGATGCGTGAATTTGCTGATCAAAAATGGGGCACACCTCAACCCATTATCGTACGTAATCCTGGCATGGGTCTTGGTGTAGCCTTATTACAAGGATTTGGCTCTTTCAGTTTCCAGGTTAAAGATCCCCAGCAGTTTGTTACTCAAATCGTGGGTACGTCTGGTATGTTCCGGACTGAGGAAATTGAAGGCCGGCTGCGTTCTATGCTGCTTTCCAAGTTACAAGATTTATTAGGTGAAACGGCTGCCAAACACAGCGTACCCGAATTAATCGGTCTGACTGAGGAATTAGGCGCTGGGGTGCGCGCTAAAACTCAGGATGATTACGCAGCAATTGGTCTTACATTGAAGTCTTTTTATATTGAAAACCTCAAACCGTCTAGCAAATCAGCAGAAGAACTAAGAGCCATGGGTATGTTGGATATGCAGACCTATACCCAATTGCAAGCTGCTGATGCCTTGAGAGACGCGGCACAAAACCCGAGTGGTGGTGCGGGTTTAACAGCCGGTATTGGCGCCGGGGTCGGGATTGGTAACATCATGGGTCAGGCTTTGCAAGGGATGACGGGTGCTGGTGCCGCTCAGACTCCTCCTGGTGGTGGTACTCCGCCAGCAGGTGGAATGCCCGAGGTCATGACACCCTCTGAGGCAGCCACATTTTTGCGAGTTTCAGAGGAAGATGTAATCGCTGCTATTAACTCCGGTGACCTGAAAGCCAAGAAACTCGGTAACTCTTACCGTATCAGCAAAGAGGCGCTTGGTGCTTTTCTCAAGAGTTAGGAAAAATATCAACCTGTATCAATAAACAAGCCCGGGGTGATGCGCCCCGGGTTTGTCTTCATCCCCAATGGTACTGATTAAAAAGTTTATTTTATATTATCTATTGCTGTCTCGACCTCTTTTACCTTTTCTGGTGAAAGTGCTTTCCCTTTGGCTGATTTCCGAATATATTCTTTCAACTTACGTGCACCGACCGTAAGATAAGGAGCATCATTAATATCTAATTCTACATTATCGTTCAAAAAAACCAGAGCTGCCTGGATCGGCGG
>CAZPWU010000135.1:0-6191 GCA_964590325.1 uncultured Anaerolineaceae bacterium
TACAGGAAGAGTAACCCTGCCAGGCTGAACAGCAGCATGGCGATGGTATAGGTCTTCCAGTCCATCTCCTCGTCGGGCTGCACTCCCATCAAACGGTAGAGTAATCGCTCCACCGGGCGTAAGACGGGGTCGATGAAAGTATGCTCGCCCTGGTAGACATGGGCCATGTACAGGCCCAGCGGCTTGACCAGCAGCACCAAGATGATAATATACACAGCGATTTGCAAAAAGCCATTAATGGTCATAGAGCGTCTCCGGTTTCCCCCGGTATATTATCTTTATCCGAACCACTCCGGTTTTAATAGTGCGATCACCAAATAGATGAGCAGGGCCAGAGCGACCAGACCTGCGATCAGGTAAAGCCAATTCATATCAATCCTCCATCAGGCGCTGACACAGGGCGAGAAGGCCCCAGCTTATCAGGTAGAATAATAAGATGATGAGGATGAACAAAATGTCGTACATAACCCTTACCTTTCAGTCTGTTTTGGTATCCGTACTATAGCAAAAACGCCGTCAATATTGGGTCAAAAATTACGTAGGAGAGGTCAAGAAAGTGTCAAGAAGTAATACGAAGGTGAGCTCATGAACGATAAAGGATCAGAAAGAATAGCCCTCGGCGCCAGTGATTTGTACGTCAGCCCTATCGGCATAGGGACCAATTCCTGGGGCGCAAACCGCCAGGCCGATCCCAGCCTGCAGCCGACCTTCGCGGCAGCCCTGGACCTGGGCATCAATTTGTTTGATACGGCAGAGATGTATGGCTTTGGGGGCTCGGAGCGTACGCTGGGCCAATTTTTGCCAGCAGCCGGTCAGAAGGCGGTGGTCACGACCAAGTTTGCCCCGCTGCCCTGGCGCCTTGGCAAGCCCAGCCTGATCGCTGCCCTGCACGCCAGCCTGAGGCGGCTGCAGGTGACCCGGGTGGACCTGTACCTGATCCATTTTCCATGGCCACCAGCGGCGATCGAGATCTGGATGGAGGCGCTGGCCGAGGCTGTGCATTCCGGATTGACCCGCCTCGTGGGCGTCTCCAATTTCAATGCGGTGCAGATGGGGCGTGCGCATGCTGCCCTGGCGAAACACGGTATCCCCCTGGTCTGCAACCAGGTCGAGTACAGCCTTTTGAAGCGTGGCGTCGAGCGCAATGGCCTCTTGGTCCTGTGCCGTGAGCTTGGCGTGACTCTCGTCGCCTACCGGCCAGTCTCTGGGGGGCTTCTCACAGGCAGATACACGCCCGAGAACCCGCCCCAAGGGTGGCGCGGGCGCAGGTACAGCCGTACCTACCTGGCCCGGATCCAGCCCGTCGTTGCCCTGCTGCGCCAGGTTGGGGAAGCGCATGGCGGTAAGACGCCGTCTCAGGTGGCGCTGAACTGGTTGATCTGCAAAGGGGCGCTGCCAATCCCCGGCGCGACGAAGGTGCAGCACGTGCACGAAAATGTCGGAGCACTGGGTTGGCGTCTCAGCGAGGACGAGATAGCGTCATTGGACGCATCCGCAGATAAGTTGTAATAGTTGCCCTCTATCACCCGCATTTTGTGACATTCTTCACCTTGCTTTTCCAACCCATCGGGCTATACTATATTCAATAATTCGAATATTTGAATGTGAACCCCTATGGACCAAACTCTTAAACTTCTCGAAACCGAAGCTGAAGTCTTCAATGCCCTGGCTCATCCGGTGCGCTTGGAGATCCTGGAGCTCTTGAGGGATGGGGAGGCTTGCGTCTGCCACATCCAGGCGATGCTTGACCAGCGCCAGGCATATATCTCCCAACACCTGAATGTCTTACGCCAGGCAGACCTGGTCACTAGCCGCAAAGAGGGTTTGCGCGTTTATTATAAGATCAGCGACCCTCAGTTGTTCGGCGTGATGGACCAGGTCAAGACCTTTCTCAAGACCCTGGGGGCATGGCGACCTGGGTCATCTGACCAGACCGACTTAGACCAGAGGAAAAAGTCGTGTACCTGTCCCCAATGTTCGACCCGCAGAGAGGACTCGGGCGCACTGCCTGCAGAGGTGCATTATGCCTGAGTTCCTGGAAACCAGGGTGGATAAGTTCACCTTCAAAGTTGCCCTGGACCGCTTTTATAACGCCGAAGGTGTGTGGGCAAAGCCGGAAGGGGACCGTATTCGCATTGGCCTGTCCGATTTCCTGCAGCAGCGCAGCGGTGACGTGGCCTTTGCTGAAGTCAAATCGGTCGGGACCCGGCTTGCCCTCGGAGAAGAGATGGCCGTCATCGAGACCATCAAGGTCAATATCAGCCTGGGCTCACCGGTCAGTGGAGAGATTGCCGAAGTCAATCCGGCGATGGAGAGCGCGCCTGAGATGATCAACCAGGACCCCTACGGGGAGGGTTGGCTGGCTCTGGTGAAAGCCTCCAATTGGGAATCCGATCGCTCGAGGTTAATGGACGCTCATGCCTATTACGAGCGGATGAAGGGACAGGCGGAAGAGGAGACAAGGTCATGATGACACCCATAAGACCGAGAGTCGTCATTGTGCCCTGTAGTGGGATCGGCAAGACCTACGGGTCGGTGAGCCGCGAAGCTGCCTATGAAGTCGTTGAGAACCTGCGCCCTGACGATACACAATTGGTAGCGCTCTCGCTCCTGGTAATGGGAGACGACGCCTCGCGCGCCGAAGTGACGACTACCCCAGCCGTAACGATCGATGGCTGCAAGCTGGCCTGTGCGACCAAGATGGTTCAGGAATGCGGTGGCAGGGTGGCGCGCGACTTCGCCGTTTTGGACGTTTACCGGCGTTACAGGCAGTTTAAACCGCAGGGTATTGCAGAGCTCAACGAAGGGGGGCTGCAGTTGGCGCGTGCCCTGGCAGAGGAGATTGCCACCGTGGTAGATAACATCTCCCCTCGCCCGTTTGCGGGAGAGGGGGAAGGGGGTGAGGGCTGATGGTTGATCTCCCCAAGAAGAAAGTAGGTATTGTCGCCTGCTCCGGCGAGGAGCTCGCCGAGGGAACGGTCACTCGCCTGGCAGCCCTCAAGGTGCTGGAAAAGTTACGCCCCTCCGATACCGTGACGATCTGCCTGCCCCTGTTCCTGGCGGGTGGCGAAGGGGATCGCGCCTTTGCCCGTTTTTACCCTACGATTGCGGTGGACGGGTGCGACAGGCGCTGCGCAGCCCGCGCGACTGAAATGTACTCCGGCAAGCCAGCCGCCAGCCTGGTGGTGAGTGATTTAGTGGCTGAGAACGGGATGGACCAACCACGCGGTCGGCGAAGACTGAACGACCCCGGGTTACAGGCGGTCGCGATCACCGCTGAGCGCATGGCGGAATTGGTGGATGAGCTTCTGGGCAAGCCGTGGAACAGGCGTACGGGGGCGTTCATCGAACCAGCACCAGAGCGTGCGCTTCCGGTAGAGCCCGAGCCGGTCGCAGATACCGTCGCTACCTGCTCCTGCGGGTCGGGCATCCCTATCCAAAAGATTGCTATCGCCGGTCAGGAAGTCACCCTGGTGGGGCTGCCGCTCATATTCCAGCAGTTCTATCAAGATAGAAAAGTCCCCGGTGACAGCACTGCCCGAGAGCTCTTGGAGATGGTCAAGGTTTACAACCCGGTTCAAGAGGAAGCCAGCGACGCTTATACACAAGCACTGGCTAGCGGCTATGAGCTGTTCTACCGCACTCGGGAGGCTTCTCGATGAATGGGGCCGCAGCCAGGACCTCTACCTATCACACGACCGTTTCCTGGAAAGCCGAGCACCTGGGACACGTGGTGATGGGCAACGGTCCAGAGATGGATTTCTCAGCCCCACCTGATGCCCACGGTCATGCGGGTGTTTTAACCCCCGAGGATGCTTTCGTAGCTGCAGCAAATACCTGCATCATGATGATGTTCCTCTGGGCTGCGGAACGTTTCAAGCTCAAGCTGCTCTCCTACGAATGCCGCGCCGAAGGGAGGAAGGTCATTGAACTGGATCGCACCGAGATTTTCACCCGCATCCGTCTATGGCCCATTATCCGCCTCGCCGCGGGCGAAGAAGCTCCGGCCATCGTCGAAGCACGGGCCCGGCGTGCCCTGAAGTCGGCGCAGAAGTACAGTTTAGTCGCCAACTCGGTGAAATCCGAGATCATCCTCGACCCGGAAATTGAGGTGGTTAAATAAACTGATGCAACGAATGTGGCCTGTGTGCAACAGAATGTTGTGGGCAAGCCATTGAAATGAGATAAAAAACCCGGAGGTGAAAATGCTTACAATCAAAGTTCTTGGTCCCGGATGTGACAATTGCAAGAAAGTTGAAGCCATCACACGTAAGGCGGTCGCCACCCTGGGCCTGGAAGCCCAGGTCGAGAAGGTCACCGAATACGCCGCGATCCATAAATACCCGATCCTGGCCACGCCTGGGCTGGTCATCAATGAGAAACTGGTCTGCGCCGGGCGTATCCCTACTGAAGCCGAAGTGACCACCTGGCTGGCGGACGCCGCGGAAGGCGATTGACCGATGAAACGTAGCGTTCTCTTCCTGTGCACCGGCAATTCGTGCCGCTCGCAGATGGCCGAGGCGGTTGTCAATGCACGCATGGGGGATGAGTGGGAAGCCGTATCTGCCGGGACGCGCCCGACGGGTTTTGTCCATCCGATGACTCTGCGTGTGCTGGCGGAGATAGGCATCGCACACCGCGGGCGTTCGAAACAGGTCGATGAGTTCCGCAGCCAGCCTTTTGACCTGGTGGTGACGGTATGCGACTCGGCGGCGGAAGAATGTCCGTTATGGCTGGGGACGGGCCGACGGGTCCACCTGGATTTCCCTGACCCGGCAAAGGCCAGCGGCAGCAACGACGAGGTGCTGGCAGCCTTCCGAAGTGTGCGCGATGACATGACCCGCAAGCTCACTGAATTGCTCGAGGAATGGCCGAACACAGCTCCAGGATCTTCATGAGGAGATTATCTTTATGACCACAGCACCTTCTTCTGCCAGCGTGAGTGCTGGCAGCGTTACGAGGCAGCTTTCCACCCTGGACCGTTACCTGACCTTATGGATTTTCCTGGCCATGGCCTTCGGGGTTGGGCTGGGTTATTTCCTGCCCGGCGTGGAGGGGTTCATCAACCGCTTCTCGGTGGGGACGACCAACGTCCCCATCGCCATTGGCCTGATCCTGATGATGTATCCGCCTCTAGCGAAGGTGCGCTACGATGAGCTGGGCGATGTCTTCAAGAACTGGAAGGTGCTCGGCCTCTCGCTGGTGCAGAACTGGGTGATCGGGCCGGTCCTGATGTTCATCCTGGCGGTCATCTTCCTGCGCGGCTATCCCGTCTATATGACCGGACTCATTTTAATCGGCCTGGCGCGTTGCATCGCCATGGTCATCGTGTGGAATGATCTCGCCAAAGGGGATACCGAATACGCCGCCGGGCTGGTCGCATTCAACAGCATCTTCCAGGTGCTCTTTTACAGCCTCTATGCCTATATCTTCATCACGGTGTTGCCCACCTGGCTCGGCCTGCAGGGCAGCATCGTTAACATCAGCATCGGGGAGATCGCCAGGAGCGTCTTCATCTACCTGGGCATACCCTTTATCGCCGGCTTCCTGACCCGCCTGGTGCTGGTGCGGGTAAAAGGCAAGGAGTGGTACCACCGGGAGTTCATCCCCAGGATCAGCCCGATCACGCTGGTAGCGCTGCTCTTTACCATCGTGGTCATGTTCAGCCTGAAGGGCAACCTGATCGTCACCATCCCGTTGGATGTGATGCGCATCGCCATCCCACTCCTGATCTACTTCGTGATCATGTTCCTGGTCAGCTTCTATATGGGGTATCAGGTTAAGGCCGGTTACCCCAAGACGGCCACGCTCGCTTTCACTGCAGCCAGCAACAACTTCGAGCTGGCGATCGCCGTGGCGGTGGCGGTCTTTGGCATCAAATCCGGGCAGGCCTTCACCGCCGTGATCGGCCCTCTGGTCGAGGTACCGGTGATGATCGGCCTGGTAAACGTCGCCTTCTGGCTGCGAAAGAGGCTGTTCGTTTGACCACAAAACTCAGAGAAGAAAGGAAAAATAGATATGTCTTGCAATAGAGGTACCTGCCACTGTAATAATGACTGCGATTGCGACTGCGAGTGCGGCTGTGGATGCCACGGCGGCCAGCATTTCCATCGCCGCTTCCAGACCAAAGCTGAGCAGATGGCTGAGCTGGAAGCCTACCTGGCTGATTTAAAGGCTGAAGTTCAGGCTGT
>CAZPWU010000136.1:0-6165 GCA_964590325.1 uncultured Anaerolineaceae bacterium
TGGAAATCTCCGCTGGTCGGGTGGGTGGGTTTAACGCTTTACCCCGCCTTCCCTTTGCTGCTTAATACCCTAGGCTCTGAGACACCGCTTTACCTGGCTTTGTGTATCGGTGCTTTTGCTTTTTACGCACGCAGGCGTTATCTCCTCACCGCCGGGTTAGCCGCCCTGGCTGCCCTGGCCCGCCCGGATGGCTTGTTGGTGGTGGTCGTGTTGGCAGCGGATTACATACGCCAGCGTGTGGCGACCCAACCGCCCGGCAGGCATTCACCTATCCCCTGGAGAGCGGTAATCCTATTCCTGGGCATCACCCTCGCCTGGGTTGTCTTTGCCTGGGTGTATTTCGGTTCACCACTGCCGGTCACTCTGGCCGCTAAACAGCATCAAGGTGCTATGTCAATCAGCCAGCGGTTTTTCCCCGGCTTCTTTACCATCTTGAGCTGGTATACGTCCTGGCCTTACAAACTGGAAGCGCTTCTGGCAATGGTTGGTGTGGTTTTTGTGGTCTGGCGGGTGCGATCCTGGATACTGTTCATCGCTTGGTCTGTACTCTATTTTGCGGCTTATTCGAGCTTAGGGGTGAGCCGCTACTTCTGGTATTATGCACCGCTCGTGCCGGGGTTTGTAGTCCTGGTCGGGCTGGGAGTAGCGCTCATAGGTGATCGGGCCATCAGGGACCGGTCAACCGGAATTCGGGACAAGGGAGATCGGGTATCGAAATTCATGGGTTGGCAGTTGGGGTGGGGGTTGGTTAGACGATATCTTCCCGTAGTTCTGCTGGCGCTGCTGGTCGTGGGTCAGGGACGCAGCGTATGGCTCCAGCACCAGTATCCCGATACCCGCTATGCCATCTACCGGGCGGTGGGCGAGTGGCTGCAGGACAACACCTCTTCCCAGGCCCGGGTGGCCGCTCTGGAGGTGGGCATCATCGGTTACTACGCCCGGCGTCCAATGGTGGATTTTGCTGGCTTGATTCAGCCGGACATTGCCGCTCACCTGGCTCCCGGATCCACTTACGAGGATGCAGCTTTGTGGGCGGTGGAGCGATACCATCCTGATTACCTGGTCTTACCCCAGAGTGTCTTACCCAGACTGGAACAGGCATACGCAGCGAAGGATTGTACCCCTATAAAATCGTTTGATGGCAAGGCTTACGGATATTCACAAAACATGGTCATTTATTCCTGTCACTTATAACCTGACCATCATCGTGACCAATCAGCTTGTTAAAAAAACGGGGCATCTAGCTGATTTATTTCTGATCATTATCCAACGATAACCGATTACGATACAGGCAGATTCCGGGTTAAAATAGGTATCAATTTTATAGGAGGATGGCCTCGATTGCAATTCACCCCCACTTCAATTCTTGATGTGCTTTTGATTATGCCGAAGGTTTACGGCGACGAGCGCGGCTTTTTCATGGAGACCTACCAGGCACACCGGTTCGCCGAAGCCGGCATTCCTACTACTTTCGTACAGGATAACCACTCTGGCTCACAGCGGGGGACGCTGCGTGGCCTTCATTATCAAATCCGCCAGCCGCAGGGCAAGCTGGTACGAGTGGTAGCGGGTGAGGTATACGATGTGGCTGTGGACTTACGCAGCAGTTCACCCACTTTCGGTCGTTGGACTGGGACATGCCTCTCAACCGAAAATAAGCTCCAGATTTGGATCCCACCCGGTTTCGCACATGGCTTTTATGTAACCAGTGAATGGGCGGAGGTGGTATATAAGGCTACTGATTTCTATACCCCAGAGTGGGAGCGTACCTTGCTTTGGAATGACCCGGATGTTGGCATTAATTGGCCTCTTTTGGAGGACACCGAGTTGCGCATTTCCTCCAAAGACGCTGGTGGGAAGCGTCTGCAGGAAGCTGAAGTCTATGAGTAGCGTTCAGAGCGCAACATTCATCTTTTAGATACTCATTAGTCTCTGGTCACTGTATACTGACAACAGATCACTTTTATAACCAGGAGAATCTATGCACAACATTCTGGTCACCGGCGGGGCGGGTTTCATTGGATCAAATTTTATTCGCTACCTGCTGCGTGCTGAGCCTGATATAAATATCGTCAATCTCGATGCCCTCACTTATGCCGGTAGCCTTGAGAACTTGAAGGATTTACCTGACCCTGGACGGCATGCCTTCGTGCGCGGTGACATCTGTGATCGCCCCCTGGTCGATGACCTGCTCCATCGCTATCAGGTCGATACGGTTGTGCATTTTGCTGCTGAGACGCATGTAGACCGTTCAATATTAGGCCCAGAGCAGTTCATCCAGACCAACATCTATGGCACGTTCACGCTTTTAGAAGCTGTTCGGCAGTACTGGCTGATCGAAAATGCCTTTCCTCTGGAGGAAATCCGCTTCCACCATGTCTCCACAGACGAAGTCTTCGGCTCGCTAGGGCCTGGTGATCCTCCTTTTTCGGAGACGATGCCCTACGCTCCCAGCTCCCCTTATGCGGCTTCGAAGGCGGCCAGCGACCACCTGGTGCGCGCCTATGCTCATACCTACCGGCTGCCGGTCACCATTACAAACTGCTCGAATAACTATGGTCCACATCAGTTCCCGGAGAAATTGATCCCCCTGATGATCTTGAACGCCCTGGATGGGCGCCCATTGCCCATCTATGGAGATGGACAGCAGATTCGCGACTGGTTATACGTCGAAGATCACTGTGAGGCCATCTGGACTGTGATCTGTAAAGGTAAACCCAGCGAAACGTACAACATTGGTGGGGATAATCAGCCGGCTAACCTGACGGTGATTACGACCTTATGCGATATTCTGGATGAGTGCCTGCCCAGGTCTCCCCATATCCCGCATGTCTCGCTCATGCAGTCTGTGCCGGACCGTCCGGGTCATGATCGGCGCTACGCCATGGATATTACCAAGATCAGGCGAGAATTAGGCTGGCAGCCCCGCCAATCCCTGGCGAGTGGACTGTTGAAAACCGTCGAATGGTACATCAACCATCCGGAATGGGTTGAGGTGATCCAAAAGCAAAGCGATTACAAGGGTTGGTTGCAGCGCAACTACGACGGACGAGGAGAGCAGAAGTGAAAGGTATAATCCTGGCGGGAGGGCGCGGCAGCCGCTTATTCCCCCTCACCATTGGGGTCAGCAAGCAGATGTTGCCAGTGTACGATAAACCGATGATCTACTACCCCCTCTCCATGCTGATGCTGGCAGGGATCCGCGATATCCTGGTCATCAGCGCGCCGGAGGCGTTGCCGGCTTTCCAGGCTTTGCTGCAGGATGGCAGTCAGTGGGGGCTGCACTTTTCTTACGCCGAACAGGCTGAGCCGCGCGGTATAGCTGATGCCTTTTTGGTCGGGCGTCATTTCGTAGACAACGCCCCGGTTTGCTTGATCCTGGGCGATAACATCTTCTTCGGGCATGGCTTATCTGATAAGCTGAGGGCCGCTGCATGCCTGACAGAAGGCGCCCTGGTTTTTGCTTACCCGGTGCGTGACCCTGAACGTTATGGTGTGGTTGAGTTCGACGCGCAGGGTAGGGCGCTGAGCATTGAAGAAAAGCCTGTAAAGCCGCGCTCCCATTATGCCGTTCCGGGGATTTATTTCTATGATGGTCAGGTGGTAGATTTTGCTACCACCCTGAAACCCTCAGGACGTGGGGAAATTGAGATCACCGACCTGAATTGTATATACCTAACGCGTGACCAGCTGCGTGTGGACGTCTTGGGACGTGGGGTGGCCTGGCTGGATGCCGGTACCCATGAATCATTGTTGCAGGCGGCTAATTTTGTTCAGGCTGTTGAAGATCGGCAGGGCATGATGATTTCGTGTGTAGAAGAAATTGCTTTCCGGATGGGTTATATTGATGGCGAGCAGTTAAGACGCCTGGCATATGCCCTGCGTGGGAATCAATACGGCGACTACCTGATGCAGTTAATCGATGAGATAAACTCTGCGGGGGACTGGTGGAGCACGTGAAGCTTCGGTGAATATTCTGCTCCTGGGTAATACTGGTCAATTAGGTTGGGAACTGCAGCGCACACTGGCCCCCTTGGGACAGGTAGCGGCGCTTGACTACCCTGAGGTGAACCTGGCAGATGCAGCCGGTCTCCGCCAAATCGTACGGCGCCTCCACCCCCAGATGATCGTCAACGCCACTGCCTATACCGCTGTAGACCGTGCAGAGAGCGAGACCGAGCTGGTTATGGCTATCAACAGCTGCGGTCCCGGTATTTTGGCTGAGGAAGCTGCAGCGCTTGGGGCTGCCCTGCTGCACTTTTCCACCGATTACGTGTTCGATGGAGCGAAAGGGAGCGCCTATATTGAGACCGACATTCCTAACCCGCTAAATGTGTATGGGCGGAGCAAATGGGCCGGGGAGCAGGCGGTCCAGCAGGTGGGTGGAGCTTATCTGATCCTGCGCACCAGCTGGGTGTATAGCTTGCGCCGGGACAGCTTTGTAACCAAGGTTTTAAAATGGGCCCGGCAACAGCGCACCTTGCGGCTGGTGACGGATCAGGTGAGCAATCCCACCTGGGCGCGTATGTTAGCTGAGGTCACCGCGCAGATGTTAGCAGTGGGCGGGAGGGATGTCGTCCCCTGGTTAACAGAGCGCCGCGGCCTTTACCACCTGGCTGGGGATGGCTATGCCAGCCGGATGGAGTGGGCTCAGGCTATTTTGCGCTGCGATCCTCGCCGAGATGAGCAGGTTATCGAGGATATACTGCCGGGGCGGACTGACGATTTCCCCTCTCCGGCCTGCCGTCCGCTCTTTTCTGCCTTGAACTGCGACCATTTCTATGAGGTATTCGGCCTGCGCCTGCCACCCTGGGAGATCGCTTTACGCCTGGCAATAACGCAATAGAGGGAGCTGTTATGAGTCTTCCGGACCCAAATGAACTGTTTGATTCATATTATTATTCTCACAATTGTGGTGAGCCTTATGAGCGGACCGAATTATTCCTGCGCTTTTTCGATGGCCTCGCAGAACGTATTGTTACCAATATCGGCCCAAAAACGGTCCTGGATGCCGGGTGTGCAATGGGTATGCTGGTAGAATATCTGCGAAAGCGTGGAGTGGATGCCTGGGGGGTAGATGTCTCCGAGTATGCCATCCAGAACGTGCATCCGGATGTAAAACCTTATTGTTGGGTTGGCTCAATTACGGAGCCATTTCCGCGCCGTTATGATCTGATCGTTTCCATCGAGGTGCTAGAGCACATGGCTCAACTGGATGCCGAAAAGGCTGCAGTCAACATTTGCCAGCATACGGATGATATTTTGTTCTCTTCGACGCCGAATGATTACAAAGAAGCTACCCATTTTAACGTTCAATCTCCTGAAGTCTGGGCCGAATTGTTTGCCCGGCAAGGGTTCTACCGTGACGTGGATTTCGACGCCAGCTTTGTCACCTCTTGGGCGGCGCGCTATCGTCGTAATAGAGAACCGGTGCACCGGCTCGTGCGCGATTATGAGCGTAAATTCTGGCTTTTATGGAAAGAGAATAGCGACCTGCGCCGCCTGATTCTTGAAAATCGCGATCAATTGGCTGCTTATGATCAGCAGTTTCATGCACTGGAAGCTGAGACGGCGCGCTTGAATCAAGTGATCCAGGATCTTTCTAACCAAGCGGAGGAGCTTTCATTTCAAAAACAGGTGCTCACTGCTCAGTTGGCCGATATCCACGAAGGAGATGTTTGGAAAATCGCACTCAGGCTACGTGCGCTTCGTCTGCGGTTGGCGCCTGTCGACTCACGGCGGGAACGCGCGCTTCAACAGATCCAGCGGCTATTTCGGGTGTAGAATTCTTCCCATTCGAAGCGATCTATGAAATCTCTACGTGTCCTCTCGGTTTTCGGCACGCGCCCCGAGGCCGTCAAAATGGCCCCGGTGGTGCATAAACTGGCGCAAACGCCGGGCATCGAATCCTATGTTTGTGTTACTGCCCAACACCGCGAGATGCTCGACCAGGTGTTAAACCTGTTCGGCGTCGCGCCGGATGTGGATTTAAACCTGATGCGCCCTGACCAATCGCTGGCGGAGATCACCGCGGCGATTTTTACCCACCTCGACCCGGTGTTGAAAGACCTGCGACCGGATTGGGTTCTGGCCCAGGGGGATACTACTACTGTAATGGCGACCTCACTGCTGGCGTATTACAACCGGATGCGCTTTGGGCACGTG
>CAZPWU010000137.1:0-6162 GCA_964590325.1 uncultured Anaerolineaceae bacterium
CCAGGCACCGCGCGATCTCCCACTGGCAGCTGTGCTGCAGGCCGGGCGCGGCCGGTTGGCCGTGGGCTGGTACCAGAGTAAGGATGGGGGCTGGCAGTCTGTGGGTGAGGTGGAAGTGCTCGAGGTGGGTCTACTAAACCGCCGTATCCTGCACCCAACCCTGGTGTGTGGCGAATTGACCGAAGACGAACGCCACCTGTTAGGGCGTAAGCGCAAAAACGTCATCCTGGCATCTCCGGCGCAGTCCCTGCGTCGCCCGTCGTTCCTGGCCGAGTTGGCCTGGCAGCGCTGGCAGGCCGGGCAGGCCGATGACCCGGCTACCCTGGCTCCTATGTATCTTCACATTGGGGAGCCGATCCCCGGGTAATGGCCTCGCAGGAGTTCTCAGGCAGGAGAACCCTCATCCAGCTATCTGGTAAGATGGTACAATCACCCCCAACCACGACAATCCACATCCGCCCGATGCAGATCGACGACCTGGCCCAGGTGCATGCCATTGACGTGCAGTCCTTCAGCATGCCCTGGCCGCTGAGCTCTTATCGCTATGAGCTGCTGGAGAACCCGGCCTCCTTGCAGTGGGTGGCGGAAGCTTGCTCCCCCGACGGAGCATGCCAGGTCGTCGGGATGATCGTGGTGTGGCTGATCCTGGCCGAGGCCCACATCGCTACCATCGCTGTCCAAGCGGATCATCGCGGCCGGGGCATCGGGCGGGTCTTGCTGGCCAGTGCGCTGCAGGAGTCCATCCGCAAAGGGGCGCACATGGCCACATTGGAAGTGCGCGCCGGCAATCAGGTAGCCCAGGAGTTCTACGATGGCTTTGGGTTCGAGGTGGTCAACCGTCGCCCGCGTTATTACCGCGATAACAATGAAGATGCGCTGATCATGACCATCAGCGGTTTAGACCGGGCTTACGCAGCATGGCTGGAGAAAGAAAAGATGACCGCACAGGATTATGGTAATAGCTAAGCGCAGAGACTACACCGCAGCGTCCGCAGAGATCGCCGAGTTATATAAAAAGTTTTCTCCGCGGGTAAAGATCTTCAGGAGTTAAACCATGAACGCTGATGAGGTTTTACAGCAGGTAGCCAGTGAAGTGTCGGTATGTACGAAATGCATCCTGCACCATTCGAGAAAAAAGGCTGTGCCCGGCGATGGCCCCGCCAATGCTGAGATCATGTTCATCGGGGAGGGGCCTGGGTTTTACGAAAACGAGCAGGGGCGCCCATTTGTCGGCGCGGCGGGGAAATTCCTGGAAGAGCTATTGGCAGGGATCGGGATGAGGCGTGAGCAGGTCTTCATCACCAACGTGGTGAAGTGCCGCCCGCCAGCCAACCGCGACCCCCTGCCCGAAGAGCTGGCAGCCTGCAGCGATTACCTGGAGCGCCAAATACAGGCCATCAATCCTAAGGTGATTGTGACCCTGGGGCGCTACTCCATGGCCCGCTTCTTGCCCAACGCCAAGATCAGCAACGTTCACGGGCAGGCCATGCAGGTGAAAGGCCGTCTCATCGTGCCGATGTTCCACCCGGCCGCCGCACTGCACCAGCCCTCGCTCAAGCCTAGCGTCGAGCGCGATTTTGCCAGGCTGCCTGAGCTGATCGCCAAAGCCGCCGAGGCACCGGAAGCCCCTGAAGAGGAAACCCCTGAACAAAAGCCTCAACCCAAGCAGTTGAGCTTGTTCTGATCTGGTGAATTGGGGGGTTCGGGTGCTCCGCATCCGCAAATCCCCAATTCATCCACAATCTAATAAACAATGAGGTCTCATGAGCGACAATTTCCGCGAAGCTTTACTATCCAAGATAACGCAGCGTACAGCCAGGGTAGCCGTGCTCGGGCTGGGTTATGTCGGCCTGCCATTGGTGGCCGCCTTCAGCGAAGCCGGTTTTAACGTCATCGGGATAGACCCAGATAAGCGTAAGGTCGATACCGTGCGGCGTGGGGAAAGCCACATCCAGGATGTGCCCGGCGAGCAGGTGGCGCGCCTGGTGGCAGCCGGTCGTCTGACCGCCACCACTGATTTCGCTGCCCTGAAAGAGGCCGACGCCGTCAGTATTTGCGTCCCCACCCCTCTGCGCAAGACCGGTGACCCGGATCTTTCTTTCATCTTAAACGCCACCGAAGAGCTTGCGAAGTACATGCACCCGGGCATGGTGGTGGTGCTCGAATCGACCACCTATCCGGGCACCACGCGCGAGATCCTGCTCCCGAAGCTGGGAGCCGAGAAGGGCCTGGCTGTGGGTGAGAATTTCTTCTTAGCCTTCTCGCCCGAACGAGTCGACCCGGGCCGCAAAGACTGGACGACCATCAATACCCCCAAGGTGATCGGCGGCATCACCCCGGCCTGCGGTGAAGTGGCCTCCACCTGGTATGCCCAGGCATTGGAATGCGTTATCCCGGTCTCGTCGGCCGAGACCGCCGAGATGACGAAGCTGCTCGAGAACACCTTCCGCATGATCAACATCGGCCTGGTCAACGAGATGGCATTGATGTGCGACCGGCTGGGAATCGATGTGTGGGAGGTAATTGACGCCGCGGCGACCAAGCCCTTCGGCTTTATGAAGTTCACCCCCGGTCCAGGCCTGGGCGGGCACTGCATCCCGATCGACCCGCTCTACCTCTCCTGGAAGCTGCGTGCCCTGAACTACACCGCCCGGTTTATCGAGCTGGCCTCCGAGATCAACACCAATATGCCGCGCTATGTGGTCGGCAAGGTGCAGGATGCTCTCAACGAGGGGACTCCCAGTGAGCCCAGCAAACCCATCAAGGGCAGCCGCATTCTGGTGTTGGGGGCGACCTACAAGCCGGATATCGACGACGTGCGCGAATCACCCGCCCTGGACATCATCGGGCTGCTCCAGAAGAAAGGCGCCGATGTCGTTTACCATGACCCTTACATCCCGCACTTGCAGCACCACGACGGCTGGGAAATGAAATGTGTGCCCGACTTGATGGCGACCGTCCGCTCCGCGGACTGCGTCGTCATCGTCACCAACCACAGCCAGTACGACTATCCCGCCATCCTGAAGGCTGCCAGGCTCATCGTCGACACGCGCAACGCTCTGGGCAAGGCAGGGCGTGAGAGCCCGAAAGTTGTGAGGCTATAAATACAGGTCGGATTGAAGTGTTGGTGGCTTCGCCACCAACACTTCAATCCACCATAGTCATAGAACCCCCATGGCCCATTATTTAGTTACCGGAGTAGCCGGTTTCATCGCCTCACGCGTGGTTGGAATGCTTTTGGATGGCGGTCACACTGTCACCGGTATCGATAACTTGAACGATGCCTACGATGTGCGCATGAAGGAATACCGCCTGGCACAGCTGCTGGGGCGCCCCGGTTTCACCTTCCACCGCTTTGACATCACCGACCGCGAAGCAATGGAGCGTTTTGCCGTTGAAGCATCCCACCAAGCCAGTGCACAGCCATTCGAGGCAGTGATTAACCTGGCTGCTCGGGCCGGGGTGCGCCAATCCCTCGACAACCCATGGGCCTACGTCCAGACCAACATCACCGGTACACTCAACCTCCTGGAGCTTTGCCGGCAGCACGGCATCCCCAAGTTTATCCTGGCTTCCACCTCCAGCATCTACGGTGCCAATGCGCCGCTGCCCACACCCGAGGACGCCGACAGCGACCATCCTCTCCAGCCCTATGCCGCCAGCAAGAAGGGCGCCGAGGCCCTCTGTCACAGCTATCACTACCTGTACAACCTGGACGTGACTGTGCTGCGCTATTTCACGGTTTACGGCCCGGCAGGCCGTCCGGATATGGTCATGTTCCGCTTTGCGCAGTGGATCAGCGAAGGCAGGCCGGTAAGACTGAACGGCGATGGTGAGCAGTCGCGCGGCTTCACCTACCTGGATGACATTGCCCGTGGCACAATCCTGGCGCTTAAACCGTTGGGTTACGAGATCATCAACCTGGGAGGCCATGAGACCATCAAGATCAATGCCCTGATCCAAATGATGGAGGAGCTGATCGGTAAAAAAGCGCACGTGGAGCGCGGACCACTGCGCCCGGAGGATATGCTGGCGAATTGGGCCAGTATTGATAAAGCCAGGCGCCTGTTGGATTGGGAACCCCAGGTCTCGCTTGTGGATGGCGTTACCAGGCTGGTGACCTGGTATTACGCCGAACGATCCTGGGCCAGCCAGATTGAGACCTGATGCCTTAACCTTTATGCTCCATACCTTGCGCTCCTGGTGGCAGGACCGCCTGCTGCGGAGAATCCTTAAAAATAGCAGCTATTTGTTCAGCAGCAACAGCGCCGCGGTTGCGCTCAGCATGCTCCAGGGTATTTTCGCCGCCCGTCTCCTGGGGGTGAACGATTTCGGGATCCTGGCGGGGACGGTCATCCCATTCGCCTCCAATGTCAACCGCCTGCTCTCGTTCCGGATGAGCGAGCTGGTGGTTAAATATCTCAGCCAGTTCCTGGCGGAGGGGAGGCATGACCGCGCTGCCGCAGTCGTTAAAGGTGCGGCATTGGTGGAGGCTATCACATCCGTCCTGGCTTACCTAGTGCTGCTGCTCCTGGCCCCCTGGGCGGCCCGTTACCTGGCGAAAGACCCGCAATCCACCTCCCTCTTCGTGTACTATGGGCTGGTCCTGGTGGTCATGATCGTTTTCGAAACCACCACAGGAGTCTTTCAGGTCACCAAACTCTTCGGCAGGCTGGCGGTGATCAACCTCATCCAGAGCATCATCACCGCCGCGCTCATATCCTGGGCGTTTCTGGCCCATCGGGGGATGGCGGAGGTGCTGGCAGCTTACTTCCTGGGTAAAACCTTTACAGCGGTGGCGATGTATATCGTCGCCTTCCGCCAATTGAACAAGACCCTGGGCCAGGGTTGGTGGCGTGCCCCGTTGAGCCTGATGCCGCCCTTACGTGAGATGAGCCGCTTCGCCATCAGCACCAACCTGCAGGGCACTGTGAACCTGGTCGCCCGCGACAGCGAGACCCTGCTCATAGGCTACCTGCGCTCGCCTGTCGAGGCCGGCTATTATAAAATTGCCTTGGGCCTCATCAACCTGGTGATGATACCTATCGACCCATTTATCGCCACCACCTATTCGGAGATCGCCTTTACCATCGCCCGACGCCAGTGGGTCGAGACGAAAAGGGTACTGAAGAGGGTCAGCGCTATCGCCGGTGGCTGGACGCTGGCTGCCGGGAGTGGGCTGGCGCTCACCGGTTATTGGCTGATCCCCTTGCTATATGGTGTAGAATACAGGCCAGCTTACCCGGCGGCACTGCTCCTGCTGGTCGGTTATGGGTTTGCCAATATCTTGTACTGGAACCGGCAGCTCTTGCTGGCATTCGGGATGCCTGCCTTCCCGCTCAAGATTTCCGCACTGGCAGGTGCCGTCAAGACCGCCCTGACCTTTGGGCTGGTGCCGGTCTACGGCTACCTGGTCGAAGCAGCTATCCTGTCGAGCTATTTTGTGGTTTCCATTACCATCATTGCCTGGCGCGGGATAGGTGAGCTGAAACAGCGACTGGCGGTCGGCAGCCAGTTATCTCCGGTCAGCGATCCACAGCCGCCGTCAGGCTGAAGAAAAAATACATGAGAATCGTCTGCATTTCAGCCTCGCTCGTCCCTTCGTCGACCGCAAACAGCATCCAGGTGATGAAAGTTTGCCAGGCCTTGGCGCAGCTGGGGCACCAGGTTTGCTTGCTGGTGCCCGGCGATACACCGATACCCTGGGATCAGTTGGCTGATCATTACGGGTTGGAGACACCCTTTGAAGTGGAATGGCTGCCAGCCCAGGCACGCCTAAAGCGCTACGATTTTGCATGGCAAGGAGTCAGCCGCGCCCACACACTTCGGGCGGATGTCGTATACGATTGGCCGTTGCAGGCCGGGGTGACGGCCCTGTTGCGAGGGCTGCCTGTATTGCTGGAGATTCACGGCGAGCCTGAGGGCCGGTTCGGTCCGACCCTGTTCCGCTTTTTCCTTCGGCTTCGGGGTAAAAAACGCCTGCTGCCCATCACGCACGCATTAGGGGCTCATTTAGAGAAAGTATACCGCGTCGTATTTACCCCTGGTGAGGTGGTGATAGGCCCCAATGGGGTGGACCTGGAGCGCTACGCGGGGCTGCCGAACCCCGCCGAGGCCCGCCGTATGCTTGGGCTCCGCGAGACAACCACGGCAGGTTACACA
>CAZPWU010000138.1:0-6149 GCA_964590325.1 uncultured Anaerolineaceae bacterium
GGTTCCATATAGGCGTTGGGGTGAGATGTTTAAGGTTTTGGCGCACGGTGCTCATTCGGTGCTCAACCTGGCAGTTGCCCCGCCATCGATAATCAAGGCTTGTCCGGTCATGAACGAGGACTGCGTCTCGTCAGCCAGGAAATAGATGGCATGCGCAATCTCCTCGGGTCGACCCACCCGCCCGCTGACCGTCTTTCGGGCGAGGTTATCCAGGCGAGTCAGGATGTCTTCTCCTTGAAGGTGCCCGCGGTTCAGACTGGAACGCAACATAGGGGTATCCACAGCACCTGGTAGGACAGCATTGGCGCGGATATTATCGGGTGCAAACTCAATAGCGATGGCACGCGTCAGGGCTAACAGGCCACCTTTACTGGCCGCATAGGCAGCGATATTTGCAGAAGTTGCTACTGCGTGCACCGAGGAGACGTTGACGATCGCCCCACCCCCGGCAGCCTTGAGCAAGGGATGCGCCAGCTTGACGCCCAGGAATACCGACCGGAGGTTGGAGGCCATCACGGCATCCCATTCTTCAACTTGTGTCTCGAGCAAGGGCTTGGAAACCTGGATGGCAGCGTTGTTCACTAAAGCATTCAGGTAGCCGGTGTGGGCATGTATCTGGTCAAAGATGAACTCCAGGTTTTCGCCAATCGAGATGTCAGATTGGACACAAAACCCATCTTCGGGAAAGGACTCACCGAATGGGGACCGGTCCACGGCGATCACCCGCCAGCCGGATTGGGCGAAGAGCTGCACGGTAGCGCGACCGATCCCTCCGGCTGCGCCGGTGATCAGAACTGTTTTAGGAGCTAAAGGAGAGAGATTAGGGGACATGTCTCTTTTTTTCCTGATTACCATATTACCTTATTGCCGGATTACCTGCTCGACCCCCAGCCCATCTAGCAAATTCCGGATAGTATTCATATGCACGCGCTCCCAGGCAGCCGGGCTGGAGTTGGAATTATGGGGCGCCAGAAGGACATTGTCCATCTTCAGGAGCGGACTGCTGGCAGGTAAAGGCTCATTCTCGAATACATCCAGCGCCGCGCCGCTGATCCTGCCGGACAGCAAGGCCTCTACCAGCGCCGGTTCATCGATGATCGCGCCGCGGGCGGTGTTGATAAGTACAGCCCTCGCCTGCATCAACGCCAGGGTATCCCGATTGATCAGGTGGAAGCTGGTCGGGTTCAGGTCACAGTTCAGGGTGACAAAATCGGCCCGCCTCAGCAGGTCCTCCAGTGAGGTCATCTCGACCCCATTCTCCAGGATGAAGTCAGTGGGGATAGGAATGATATCATTGCCCAGCAGTCTCATCCCGAAGGAGTGCGCCCGGTGGATGACGGCTTTACCGATATTGCCGACGCCGACCACCCCCAGGGTGCACTCACTGAGCGAACGACCGGGGATTTTCCCCCAGCGACCGGCTTTCATCACCTGGTCCATCCAGGGCTGACAGCGGGCAAAGGCCAGAATATAACCCATAACCGTATCGGCGACCGGCAAGGTGAAGGCATTGGGTGTGTTGCAGACCCGGATCCCCAGGCGAGCCGCAGTAACCCGGTCAATCGAGTCAATTCCGGTGCCCCACTTGGAGATCACCCTCAGACGCGTTGCGCAGGCCTCCAGCACTCGGGCAGTGTACTGGTCGTCACCACAGATCGTGCCGTCGTACTGCCCGGCGTAGACCAATAACTGTCCTTCGGAGAGGCGTTCGTGGACCTCCGGCACAATCAGCTCCAACCCGACGCTCTCAAGGGTGGGACGGAAGCGGTTCAGGCAGGAGATCATATAGGGCGCGGTGAACAAGATAGTAGGCATAATCTCACGAAAAGAAATGGCAAGGGAAAGGGAATAAGGGATTGATGGCCCTTTATACTTAATCCCCTACCCCTTGTTTCATTAACAAATCCACAATCAAAAAGTCGAGTTCCTCATCGATGTCCCAGGCTTCGGCGGCGTCGATCTCAAACAGGAATGGACGCTCGCCCAGACGGTTGCGGTGCGCGAGCAGAGTCTGCCGGGTAAAAATATATATACAGGAATTCTCCTCATACACCGGGGGTAGCTCTTGCGTCTGCAGGAGGATCGCCGAGTTGTGGTTGATGGCACGACCCAACTGGTCCCACAAGCGGGACTGCAAACGGGTGACCGAGAACAACGAGTCGTAAGCTGGATACTGGCTCTGCAAGGTCTGGATGGCACTTGATATGGTCTGCGGGCGTAAGAGCGGGTTGGTGGCATGCGTTTGCAGGTAGAAATCCGCCTCCACTTGAGAGGTGTCATAAGCCAGGACTTCGTTCATGGATATAGCGTCCGCCCGCAGATGTATAGGCCGTTCGATAACACGCACGGATGGAAAGTGCTGGCGTAGCCCCTCCATAACAGGATCACTGTCGGTATCGACCACCACCTGGCTGATCTCCGGGCAGGACAGGAGCGTATCGATAATGTATTGAAAGAGTGGTTTACCAGCCAGCGGGCGGTAGTTTTTACCCGGCACCCTCTGGGAGTGGTGGCGCATAGGGACGAGAGCGACAGTTTTGGTCATGGTGTTGTTAGATTATAAACCTTCCACCCATAGGAAAAAATTCGACGGTCTATTGAAGGGACCGGTGAAGAACAATAATTGAGAAACCGCATGAACGGACAGAATAGCCTGGGAAGATCAATATTAAGCAGCCTGAAATGATGCTCGGTAGCATAAACAATCTTCCAGTTATTTCCCATATATCCCTGCAACGCATCATTCCAACCCTTCTGGGACAATTCCTGCACCCCTAAGCGTACAACTAGCGGGGGTTGGTTCATGATATTTGGAGAGACGATATAATAATGAGACTGATTGGGATTATATTCTAAGGGAATGGGTTGTAATTTGAAAACATCCAAAGTAATATCCGGTCGATGCTTGACATCTGAAATATACCATCCCATCGTATAATAATACTCATTTGGGTCCTGTATATTAACCCATGCAATGCTTTGAGGGGGAATATTTTGAGCCAAATAATTTATGAGCTCTGAATTTGCCGCATCCACTGCTAATTGTATTTGTGCATTGGAGATATTGTTCACCAGGGTCATGAAAAGCAATATTATTGAGACCCCAAGGCAGGCCGCTGCTAAAACGTGCTTTCGTTTTGTAAAATCAAAGAGTAATCCAATGACTTGATAAACAAGCACACCACCGAAAACCGAGGCTCCTACAGCAAATGGGAGCATATAATATTCGGTCATAAAAACCCAGGGCAGGTAAGAAGCCACCCATACGCCCATCCAAACCAGGGTCTCAAATAATAATGTACCCTGAGGCAGCCGCTTTTCCAAAAGAAACACCACAAGCAGTACGATCACTAAAGGTACCAAATAAGAAAAATCGCGGATCAACCATCCCGCCCAACGGAATGCTGAAGCCATGAAGCGATCTAACCCAAACACGTAATGACCTGTATAAGCTCCCCCGGTTAGACTCTTGGTGACAAAGTATGCACGGAAAGTTATAAAAGTGAGACTGCCAATAATATTGGAGCCAAGATAAGCGCGGCGAGTCGTAAAGCCTAAGTAATCTTTCGTCTGCTTCAACCGCAGCCAAGAAGCAATAAACCATATAAAACTGATGGGGATTACAACTATGGTGGTTTCTTTGGCCATATTAGATAATAAAATAGCCAAAGCTGCTGCCATCATCACGGACAGCCTCTTCCAATGGTTTTCAAAGCGTGCATAGGAGGTGATCACGAGCAGCGATACACAAAGGAAAGCCGTCTGGACTGCTTCCCCTTTGGAAAGCGTATAATAGCTCTCAATGGTGGGACCTGCTAGTGCGAAAAACAATCCGGATGTCCATGCCTGTAAATTACTTCCGTTGATAGTCTTGACGAATTTTATGATGCAATAAGTGGTGATCGCAAAAACAAGGGTATTCCCAAGAAAGAACCAAAATGGATTTTCTCCAAAAAGCCCATAGAATAGAGCGAAATACAACCAGTATACCGGCCTGTAACGACCTTCAAAGACATCGATGCTCATGTCCCAATTTCCGGCTACAATCTTCTGGCTGGTGATTAAGGATCTACCATCGTCAAATAACCCAAATTGAGGAGAGATCAGACGCGGTAGCATCATGATGATGCAAACTAGTATCGGGGAATATAATAAAAACCAGCGAAGGAATTTTGGGGGGGATTTTAGAAAGCGCATTTAATATCTTAGAGTGATGCAGTTAATGATTGGGCACCTGATATAGGGTTTTCTTATTCTTGCACCAGATACTTATAGAGAAAGCCTTCATCGAATTTTTGAGGTTCCTCAGTTGATGGCGTTTTTAAAAAAAAACTTCTAACACCGATTTCGAGAGGTCCGATACTACGTTCAAGTCGCCCAGAATTCGTCTCGATTAAGATGACATTCGAGCTATCCACCACCTTGTATAGCGAGGGCGGAGCGGTTGTAGTTGCCTCATTGATCTGGAATTGCCCATCCTTCGTTACGATGTGATCCTGCCATCCTGGTACGAGGCGGAATACCCTGGGAGGATTCTTCCAATCGACAGGATATTGAAAGATCTGGTTCAGTACCCGAGGTAAATTCCAGGTGTTTGCACCGATCTGCCTGGTATCTTTCAATCCATCTGGATCTACAAGAATAACCGTGCCATTACTGGCATCCGGTATGAGAGGAATCAGGCTGGTCCAAAACTCCTTCTGGTACTCCCAGGCCAAACTATAATCCATTTGCACGACAAATCCATAACCGAGTAACAAGGTAAAGAAAACCGTCAGTATAAAAATGCACAACCATTTCTTTTTATAGGTATTACTCACATATAAGACCAACGTACAGATGACAGCCCATAATATTGAAGCACCCACGACCGCAGCTAGATGTACCCGCGTATCTCTACCGCTGATCGCATAAGCGCGCACCGTGAACGTAAGGGGGTAGGCCAATATAAGCATCACAAGCCCAACAATAGCCTGTCTGACCAAGGCTTTAAGACTATCAGGAAGCCTAGAGATAAGAGCCCTATCCTTGATCGAAGTGATCAGGTTATGTACATCAATGGTCATATCTAAATTTATTCGCGATAACACCCATGCCAGGACCGGAAAAGCAAGCCCTATCACCAAAACCAGCTCAAGATTATTTAAGGCTCGCAGAGTCAGTAGAGGACGGTAAAAGTAGGTACCCATGCTCACGACTGGGCCCTGAATCATATGTAAGATAGGAGTAATAACAATAGCCGGGAAACCAAGGCCCGCAACTCGACCTTCACCAACGGTCGAACGGAGCACGAATATGGCAATAACCATAATGCCAAGGATCAATATGTGTTTAATCAACTCTTTAATCAGACCCTTATCCCATTTCTTGGCAAGGAGTGGTGCAGCAAAAAATACTGGAAAAGGGGTTTCATAGCTAAATAAAATGACCAGAACAACCACATACGATAACCACTGTTTCTTAGATAGATAACTGTGGAATGCTAATAATAATAGAGTCAGGGAAGGCTGCAACCCCAAGGAATGCGTGAGAAATGCCTGAGTTGTATCGGCTGAAAACAGACAGTATGCCAGTGCCCCAGTTATAGCAAAAACCTGGCTATATAAACGCTTTAGCAGTAGATAAAATAGAAATGAATTTAAGGTGACGATTGCGTAACCGATCCAATAAATACCATTAAGTTTAGCTATCCTCCATCCCAAGAATGAAAATATATAAATTAGGCTATCTGAAAGGGGCCTGGCATGACCATAAAGATGCACAATGTAGCTGACAACATAATTTACCAGCTCAGGGAGGGTCATCTCCACCGCTCTGGGGATGATGGTTAAGTCATCCTCATATAATCCAAAGCTCCCACTATGCCAGTATCGGGCAACCCAGATCGTGACAGCGAGGAGGGTAAAAATTCCCACATTTTTTAACCAGAAATCCAGATGCTGGCGTGGTTTGATTGAAAGCATATTCTCTTCTCGGGGTATCATCCTGCCAGACTGTTCGTGGTGAGATGTGCGTCTTTGGAAGGCTCAATCTCGCCTTTGGCATGGGGTGGCTGAAAACCAGCTCCACCAGAAACATGGACACGTTTACCCTTAAATCTTTCATTCATAATACTTCGCCAAGTAATTTAATGTCCGGAAAGTGCTATC
>CAZPWU010000139.1:0-6140 GCA_964590325.1 uncultured Anaerolineaceae bacterium
TTTATGTCGGTGATGGGCCATATCGGTTACAACCCAATATCCGTTTTTATGCAGATATTGTTTATACGAACCACCCTCCGGCTGGCGCTTACCGGGGTTATGGCGTTCCGCAAGGTTTTTGGGCGGTAGAACGCCACATGGAAACCATTGCTCGCGAATTAGGGTTGGACCCGTTGGAATTTCGCTTGAAGAATGCCATCCGAGCAGGGGAATTGCATCCCTTTAGCACTGCCTGGAGTGAGGGTAGGGAACCACGTCCTGAGATTATCCAGACTTGTGCGCTTGAGGAATGCGTCCGGCAGGGTAAGGAATCTATAAGATGGGACCAGAAGTTTAATAATCTCACCTGGCATAAAGTGGAGGATAAACCGCATCTGCGTCGTGGAATCGGTGCAGCGTTGGTCATGCAGGGGACTGCTATCCCTTCCCTGGATATGGGCGGAGCCAGCATTAAAATGAATGATGATGGCTCATTTAACCTATTAATTGGAGCGACCGACCTGGGAACTGGCTCAGACACAGTGCTGGCACAAATGGCGGCTGAAGTTCTGGGTGTCCTTGTAGAGGACATCATCGTTTACTCCTCGGATACGGATTTCACCCCATTTGATAAAGGTGCTTACGCGTCTAGTACAACCTATATTTCAGGTACAGCAGTTGTAAAAGCTGCTCAGCAGGTCGCTGAACGTATCCGTATCCGCGCCGCACGGATATTAAATGCTCGTGCCTCCCAGCTTCCGGAAGGATCTGAAATTACCGCAAGGATACCGGAATTTACACTTAAAGATATCCGCTTATACGATCGTAAAGCCATTGCCCCGGATGGACGAAGCCTGACTTTAACAGAAATCAGCCATAATGCATTGCATCATGAAGATCAGGAGCAGATTATGGCAGTAGCCTCTTATAAATCTCCAGTCTCGCCTCCACCATTTGCTGCACAATTTGCTGAAGTGACCCTGGATGTCGAGACCGGTCAGGTTGTGGTCGATAAATTAGTTATGGCAGTTGATTCCGGTGTAATCGTTAACCCTATCACTGCTTCTGGCCAGATCGAGGGGGGAATGACCCAGGCATTAGGCTATGCCGTTTGTGAAGAAATGCGGTATGATGAAATCGGTCGTGCCCGTGAGCATGATTTCAGGGATTATCACATTTTCCAGGCTCACGAAATGCCTGATCTCGAGACCATTTTCGTGGAAACTTATGAACCCTCACATCCGTTTGGGGTAAAAGCGGTAGCTGAGATCCCAATGGATGGGGTCGCTCCGGCGGTTGGTAACGCGATCCTGGATGCCAGCCTCGCCTGGAAACCAGGTACGAAAGGTGCGCAGGTCACTGTGAACCCGGCGACGCCCGAGAGGGTATGGAGAGCTTTACACCAGCTATGACCTCACCTTTACCGCTGACCCAATTCCCAGAAGAACGTCGTTTAGCCTCGGTCCTTTTTGCTGAAGTGCAGGGTTTTACAGGACTGGCTGATAAGTTAGATTATGAGACGATCAGTGATTTGATAAAGAGCGTCTGGTTACGATTAGACGAAGTCATTGCAGCTCACGGTGGGTATATCGACAAACACATTGGTGATGCAGTGATGGCAGTTTGGGGAGCTCCATACGCTGGTGAGAACGACGCCGAGCATGCCGTGGCAGCGGCGCTTGCCTTGCAATCTTCTCTTAATGAGTTTACCGGGAATTTGTCGCAACCCCAGGCGAAGGAAATGAAAATACGGGTAGGTATAAATACCGGTACAGTTTTAGCAGGTTATGTGGGCTTACGCAACGAGTACAATGTAATGGGTGATACGGTGAATATTGCCGCTCAGCTAGAACAAGCAGCTGAACCAGGTACCGTGTTAATCAACGAGAGCACATACCGTTTGGTGCGGGGTGTTTTTCGCATACGACGTCTGGCACCGTTGCAGCTAAAAGGTAAAAACGAACCAGTCTCAGCTTATCAGGTCGAAGGTGTTTTACCACAACCCAGTAGCCTACGCTACCAGGGTATTGGCAGCCTGGAAACTCATATGGTAGGGCGCGAGGCTGAAATGACTCGACTGGATAAGCTTTATCGCCAGGCGCTGATGGCAGACCGCCCGACTTTAGTGATTGTAACTGGTGAAGCGGGTATGGGAAAATCCCGATTACTCATGGAGTTCACCAGCCAGTTGGAGGTGGAAGAACCTGCTTTCACCCTGCTTTCAGCACGTGCCCTTGCCCAGGCTTCGCGCGTGCCATTCTTTCTATGGAAGTCATTGTGGCATAACCGTTTTAGCCTTGGGGATGATGATCCGCCAGAAATCGCTCGCGAGAAATTCTTACGCGAACTACAAAAACTGTGGGGTAAGCAGCTCGGTCCGGTTTCAGTTATTGAGGCTGCGCATCTGATCGGCAACCTGACTGGGTTACAATGGCCCAACAGTAAATACCTGGGAGCATATGACGAGGATCCGGAAGGCAGGGTAAAAAGGGCCTTTGAACTCACCCGAGAACTGTTATGCCGTGCCTGTGAAATTCGTCCGACTGTTTTGTTGTTTGATGATTTGCAATGGGCTGATAGCGGTAGTTTAAACTTACTCCAATACCTGCTTCAGCCGGTCTTTCCCCAATTGCCAATGCTCATCCTGGCAGGTGCACGCCCTGAATTCCTGCGCCAGCAGCCTCGTTGGGCAAATGTCGCTAAAGTAGTCACGCTTGACCCCTTGCCTATCAACGCTTCGGGTGTAGCTACAGCGTATCCTGATTTGCGCGGGATGCAAGAGGAAGTATTAGATGAATTAGCTAGCCGGGCAGACGGTAACCCTTACTTCCTGGAAGAGATGGTAAAAAGTCTGGTTAAGACCGGTATGACAGAGGCTGGTCATTCTCCCCAAGAGATCGTTGAAAAGTTACGGGATCAACCGCCCGAATCTCTGCGTGTGATGCTTCAGGCGAGGTTGGATGCTCTATCGCGCGAAGCGCGCTCGGTAGCATTGTTAGCTTCGGTAGTAGGGCGTGTTTTTTGGGTCGGTGCAGTCATCGCCGCAGCACGTGCTGCAGCCGGTTCCGGGACTGGACCTCTCGTATATATGCCAACGACAGTTGTGGAACGCGTGATCCAGGATGCGTTGCGCCAGTTGGTGAGGGCTGAGCTGGCTTTCCCGCGTGCCAGCAGCCGGTTTTCTGGAGACCAGGAGTATATCTTCAAACACTCATTGCTTCGTGATGTAGCCTACACCTTGGTACCACATAAAAATCGTAAGCAGTATCACCTGGCTGTCGCACATTGGCTTGTGGATCGGGTTGATCCTGACTTTAAATTAATGGCAGCCGATCATTATGAGCGTGCGGGGGCGTTTTTTGATGCATCACATCTTTATGAAAATGCCGCACAGTATGCTACATCCAGAGGTGCAACAAAAGAAGCAGAAAAACTTCATGCTCGTGCACAGTCTTTACGAGAGAAGATAGAAGAAGTGTAATTATCTGAATTATGGAAAATCGAATAGTGCTTGGACTGTTAGAAAGTTGACAGGTTGGAGTTAGGAAGTTTTTAATATAAACATGTAAAATCTCACCAGGATGGAAAGATGACCTCGGTATTTCAAGCGGTGGCTGAGCTGGAAGCGAAGAACGAGTCTGGGGCGTTATGTACAATCGTCCGTAGCAAGGGGTCTACACCCCGCCATGTGACCAGTAAAATGCTGGTCTATCCCGATGGGCATATTGTTGGAACGATCGGTGGGGGTGAGATCGAAAAGCGCATCATCGTTGAGGCCTTACAGGCCATTCAGGATAGTCAACATCGCCTGATCCAATACAATATGACTGATCCTGCGCGCGGCGATCCTGGCGTTTGTGGAGGACAGGTGGAGATCTTCGTGGAGCCAATACAACCTAAACCTACCCTGGTAGTAATCGGAGCTGGGCACGTGGGTAAAGCTGTCGTACACCTGGCTCATTGGCTTGGCTTTTATGTAGTAGTAAACGATGACCGTCAGAATTTTTGCACACCAGAAGCGGTCCCTGAGGCTGATGCATACTACCCCGTCGCAATAGCTGAACTGCCTCGCTATGTGAAAGTCACCCCCTGGACCTACCTGGTGCTGACCACACGTGGGATGAACCTGGATGTTGAAGGCCTTCCTGCTTTATTGGATACATCTGCAATTTATATCGGGGTGATCGGATCAAAACGACGCTGGGCAACAGCTCGTAAGCAACTATTAAAAGAGGGTGTGCCCGAAGAGAAATTGGCCCGGGTACACTCGCCGATTGGTCTAGAATTGAATGCCGAGACCCCCGAGGAGATTGCTGTCAGTATCCTGGCCGAGATCATCATGCTTCGCCAGGGTGGTGATGGCAATTCCATGGCACAAGTGAAATTGTAAATAAACTGTAAAGTCACAGCTATAAACTTGGTGATACGATGTGGAAAGAGTATATAAACGTTACATCTGTGGGCGAAGCTTTGGAAATACTATCAAAACACGGTGAGAAAGCGCGTATTGTGGCGGGTGCGACGGACTTAATCCTGGAGATTGAACGCGGCGTGCGTAAGGGGATTGATATCCTGGTCGATATTACTCGCATCCCGGATCTTGACCGAATTGTCATGGATGAGGATGGTGTGATTCACATTGGGCCATTGGTAACTCACAATCATTGCGTGGCTTCAAAGCTCATTGTGGAACGCGCTCTACCTCTGGCCCAGGCTGCCTGGGAGGTGGGCGCATCACAAATACGGAATCGCGGGACGGTTGCTGGTAATCTGATCACAGCTTCACCTGCCAACGATACGATCACACCCTTGATGGCATTACGCGCCAAGGTTATGCTGCGTTCGGTTAATGGGTATAGGACAGTGCCTCTGGACGAGTTTTATACCGGGGTAAGACGAACCGTTATGCGCTCCGACGAGATGCTTGTAGATATCAGTTTTCCAGGACTGGGCTCAAACCAGCGTGGAATTTTTATAAAACTGGGACTTCGACGGGCTCAGGCAGTATCAGTCGTGGACGCAGCGATCGTGCTAACCTTTACTGGCGAAGGGCTCGTTCAAGCGACCGGCATGCAGGTGGAGAAAGCGAGTATTACACTTGGAGCAGTGACCCCTGTCATCACCCATGCCCGAGAATCTGAGGCTTTCTTGTGTGGACGAACCTTGGATGAGGATACTATTGAACAGACCGCCAAACTAGCGATGCGATCCGCGCAGCCAATTAGCGACATGCGTAGCTCGGCCGATTACCGGTCGGAGATGGTTCGGGTCTGTGTACTACGTGGGTTGCGTTTAATCGCCAGGAATGAGGAACGCGCTGGGTTTCCATCGAATCCAGTGCTCTTGTGGGGTTCAGAATATACAGGGGAGGCACCCCAAATCCATGAAAAAACTCAACACGCTACCGGCACTCCGATTATGACCAATATTAACGGGAAAGAATATGTCTTTAGAACCGGTCATCACAAGACTCTCTTGCGCCTGCTGCGCGAGGAGGCCGGTCTGATCGGCACTAAAGAAGGCTGTGCAGAAGGGGAGTGTGGAGCATGTACAGTCTTTCTAGATGGATTAGCAGTGATGAGCTGTCTGGTACCCGCGCCACGTGCTCATGGAGCTAAGATTGTGACCATTGAAGGTCTAGCACAGGATGGCCATTTACATCCAGTGCAACAAGCCTTCATCGATACCGGCGCGGTGCAATGCGGTTATTGTACACCCGGATTTATTATGTCATCGGTAAAATTGTTGGAAGAGCGACCTCATCCCTCTCGGGAAGATATCCAGCAGGCAATCACTGGTAACTTATGCCGTTGCACCGGTTACTATAAGATCGTTGAGGCAGTTGAGCGCGCTGCTATAGCAACCACCGCAAGCACAAGTATATAAGGAGTTACAGGATGGGTAAGTATCAGAGATATGACAAAAGAAAACGTGATGAACGTCCCTGGAAGATACATCCAATCTGGCGAGGGATAGGCTGTTTTATGATCCTGCTGTTACCCTTGATGTCTTACGCGGCCGCGGTGGCTATCGTCCAGGCAGGCTTGATTGACCTCCCGAAGGAATTAGATCAATCCTATGTGCTGCCTAATAATCTTACGATTCCTTATCTTAATTCCAGTTTTACATCACCCATTCAGGGACAGATCACATATTCGGTA
>CAZPWU010000140.1:0-6130 GCA_964590325.1 uncultured Anaerolineaceae bacterium
GTATGAAGGAACTCACCAAGAAGAATATCTTACATTACTTAAGCCAGGAGATTCCCTGATTTTGTATACGGATGGTATTACAGAGGCTTTTTCACCAGACGGTGAAATATACGGAGAACTGCGTTTACACCAGGTTGTTCAGTCCGCGAATAACAAATCTCCTCAAATCGTGTTAGACGATATTATAGATTCAGTCAGTGATTTTACTAAAAGCGAATCCCCTTCTGACGACATCACGATACTGGCTATTCAAAGGATTGATTCTTGATCAAAAATAAAAAAACCGCGGGGTACAGGATCTCATGGACCCTTAACCACCCGCGGTTTATATTTAGACTGAATTTTCTATGGGTCAGTCGTTGTATTATTCCAGAACCAGTTGTATGCGTAAAATCCTGAGGTAGGACTTTGCAATCGTATGGCAATCCGGCTTGACCCCGCCAATGAAGCGGGGATATTATAGGTTACTGTAAAGGAACCACCATTCCCGGAAGCTTGGGTGCCTACAACAATACCGCCGACTCCCTTTGTTCCATAAGGACCCATCGTCACTGTGAAACTATCGTTGGCTGGAAAATTATTAGTCAGGATTGTGACGGTATTATCTCTAACAACACCCGTGATCGAGAAGGTCGGTATGTTAAATACTGGCCCAGGAGTTGGGGTAGGTCCCGGAGTAGGCGTTGGGACTGGTGTCGTCGAACCGGTTGTATTATTCCAGAACCAGTTATAAGCAAAATACCCCGAGGTGGGGCTTTGCAGTCTGATCGCAATCTTGGTAGAGCCAGCCAGGTTGGCAGGAATAGTGTAAGTTTCTTGAAATACTCCACCACTTCCAGAATATGTCGATCCAACCACGGTTCCATTGATACCCTGGGTACCCATTGGACCCATTGTCACGGTGAATGTGTCCTTGGGTGGCATATTGTTGGTTAATATTATGACGGTTTTGTCACGCACCACACTCAGTATCGAAAAGGTTGGAAAGCCAGTGTAACCTGATTCCGGGGTAGCGGTCGTCCCAGTTGTCCCTGAGGTATTGTTGAAGAACCAGTTATATGCGAAAAAACCCGAGGTAGGGCTCTGTAATCGAATCGCAATCCGATATGATCCGACTAAAGCGGAGGGAATGTTGTAGGTTACTGTAAAAGAACCTCCGCTGCCCGAGTTCTGGCTGCTTATTACAATACCGTTTATTCCCAAAGTACCAAACTGTCCCATCATGACCGTAAAAGTATCATTGGATGGAAAATTGTTCGTTAAGATCGTTACTGTCTTATCTGCGACAACACTGACGATTGAAAAGGTGGGTATCCCGCTAAAGGCACTGACGGACGGCGATGATGTCGCCAATCCCGGTGATGTCAGTGTCGCCAGCAAAATAAGGGCGAGGGTTATTGAAATGTAGCGTTTCATGTGTTTCTCCTTTGGTATATATTCATCCGTGAGTTTCTCAAGGGTAGATTGTAGGTGGTGGATTTGTAGGTAGTGGATATGGATTAGGTGTCCTCGTGGGTGGTGGCATTGGCGTTGCTGTTGGTATTTGTTTTGTTTGGGTGCTTGTAGGGAGCTGAAGTGTTGAGGTATTGGTTGGTGTATAAACAACCGATGGAACTGTGGGCGTAGATGTGACTGTAGGATTTGAAGGGCCAGGCGTAAAAGTATTGACCGGCTGCGTTGGCGGGCGTGGCGTGGGCGTCGACCAAGCTGTCAAGCTCGGGGTTGGTATAAATATAGGGGTTATCGTTTCTCCTGGACGGGGGGTATGACTTGAGGTTACCGACGGTGTCACGTTGGCATTGGTTGGCGTAAAAGCCGCTGGTGTACCGGATGTTATCGGCAACAGTGTAGGTGTATATGTAAAGAGATACAGCGGTGTAACGGTCGGAACTGGCGTTAGACGACTGTTCTGTAACGTTGCATATCGATCTGGAGCAGTCGTAGCGTCTAACTCACTCATAATTTCCCCGATTAATTCATATCGTACACCAGCTACTCGATATCCTCGAGGATCTGGTCCGTAATCAGCCTTGAGTATAGAATGCAATGCCATAGGTATGACACTCTTGTATGGCGCTTGCATAATCCATAACAAGTATACCATTAGACACATGATAATTATGAAGAAAATATAAATAAACCAGAGCCACAAGCTTATCATCTTGTCTTTGACAACTTTGTTAATGCCTGGTTTTATATCTAACATAACTTACCTATACTTATAATTCGGTATCCTTTGGCCACATTCTATAAACCCATAACATATCCATTTTTCCCTTGAGGGCGTGCTCACCTAAGGGCTCAAACCTGAATGCTGCTCGTCGATCCCCCAATGCCACCAATGTGTTTTCGCTGACCACAATCCCGCTTTCACCAAAGTTTCGATTGATCTCCTGCATCCTCTGGGTAGTGTTCACTGTATCACCGATAATTGTATAGTTAAGGCGATCAGAGGTACCCAGACTTCCGGCGATTAGCATCCCCGTGTTAATACTGATACCTGTAATCAACGATGGTTCTTCCTGAATAGCACGTTGTGAATTAATACGCTCAAGGGTGGCCAACATTTTTAACGCTGCTTTACATGCATGATAAGTACTTTCTTTTGGGGAAAGGGGAGTTGGTAATATTCCAAAAAATGCAAGCATCGCATCCCCTTCGAATTTGTCTACAACCCCATTATGACGTGTTATGATGGGAACGATTTCTCCAAAATATTCATTGAGCCAATGGAGAATTGTAGTGGGTTCTTCTTTCTCAGAGATCCGGGTAAAGTCACGAATATCGCTCATTAATACCGTCGCGATAGTACTTTGACCTTCAAGGCGTAGATTACCAGTTGAAAATGAATGTCTTAATGCTTCCCGCACCTCAGGCGACACCGTTCGTCCGAGGAGGTCGCGGTATATAAAACCTTCCTGCAATCCACTTACCATATAGTTAAACGCATGAGCTAAAACAGCAACTTCATCATTACCTTCAGGAAGAACCTTCACCTCCAAATTTCCCTGTGCGACTTTTACCGACGCTTGAACTACCTTCGCTAATGGTTGGGTGATCTGGCGAGCAACCAAGATGCCAATAACTATAATTCCTAGTATGGCGATCGATACAAATAGAAAGACTTGATACTTAGTTATAATGGCAGGTTGTATTAAAAAATTTTCTGATAACGCGACCCCTATCACCCCTAAATCTTCGCCCCAACGGGCCTCCCAGGGTCCGAGGATTTCTGAATAATTGGCACTCGCCACCTTTAAGGGTCGGATATTTGTTTCCTTATCCTGGAACAAAAGGATTTTATTCACCAATTCAATGGGTACTGGAAAGATATCTTTCTGGAGAAAAAGGGTTGAGGCTATTGGATTACCATCATTCTTGTTATAAATCGTGATATGAGCCAGAGTATCCTGTCGTATCTGGCGGATTAATGAGGTTATTGATTTCCCAATTAAAATGACACCCACCGTTTTACCATCTGACTTGAGAATAGGACCCGCAATGTAGAAAAGGTCACCCCATGGAACATGCACAAGTTCAGCAAATTTATCCCCAATAGGGTCAATTTGTTGCTGGATAATTTTTTTAACAAAAACCTCATTAGCAAAGTTTGTATCCCCTTGAAAAGCTTCATAATCTTCGCGAGCACTGCCAGCACGGTGTTGTAAGGATATTAAACCGATACCCCGCAGATCAAGGATTTCAATGTCTTCCTCCTGGTAATTAATTGCTACAGGGAGAAGAACGTCACGTAAATGGGTTGCATCTCCAGACTCCACCAATTCCGGAACACCTTCTGTATTTGCCAGTAATCGGATATTATTTAAGATACGATCTTCTTCCTTGACCATCCAATCAGATGTTACCTTACCGGCATCAATCAATTGGTTTGTGTACCGATCACGAAAAGATTCAAGCACATATTGAGTTATCAGGTATGCGGAAGCGAAAGCAAACACCAATGTCAATAATATATATGGCAATGTAATTTTTATCCGCATAGGCACCCGGACTTTAGGCAGCGTGCTGCTGCGGTCTGGGGGTGCCCCTGGTTCCAGTTTTTGTAGTGCATTTTCAATCCACTGGGGTGAAAAAGGCTCTCGTAGAAATACACGTACGCCTTGGTCTTTTGCCAGCATTTCGCGCTTTATATCTGGATGTTTATTTGTCACAATGACCTGAGTGTCAGGGTTCTTTTGGTGTATCAGGTTCAACAGGCTCAACCATTGGTTGCCTGTCATATGTAGATCAAGAATGACCAGGTCAGGATTCTCATTTTTAAATAATCCAAAAGCGTGGGGGATGATTGTCGTTTTCCAGACCATATCCCCTCGTTTAGAAAAGAAATCAACCAGGATTTTTGCTGATGTGATATTTGATTGAATGATTAACACTTTATTGGACATGCCGCTAAACCTCCGCCTACCCTTTCGCAAGGATACCTGCGGAAACTTTATTAATATGAATATAGCCGTTTTAATGCCAATTATGACCAACAGATTTGCAAGAATTAGTATTCTCCGATAGTGATTACATGCAAATATCGTGCCTGGTTTATTACTTGCTAGTGTTAGAATAATTTGAAGTGTCTTAGTGTGTGATTATGACTATGCGCAACATTCAAATTAATATAAGCATCGCGATACATGTATTCTTTTTTATATGCATTTTTCTCTTGATCTCTTGCAGTCCAATATCATATAACCTCCCCTCAATACCACCTTGGACATATGCTGATCTAAAGAGTCTAGATCCTGCAGATGCCGAATCTCCCTCTCAAGACTTGGTTGCCTTATATATACGGACAATCGGTGCTGAGGTCCAATTCCGCCTGGATCTATTGGATATCACGCCTGACCGGGGTAATGATATCTATTTAGTATTGGACACCACTGTAGGAGGTACGCGGTCTTTGCCTATCAATGCCGCTACGAGTTTTGATTGGGATGTATTGGTCGTCATCCCTGCGATAGGTCCGATCCGGACCTATGATTCACTGTATAAACCAATTCCTAACATGAAAATTAGGATCGTACGCGATCCTTTGATCGATACGATCGTAATAACTCTGAATAAACTAGCAATACCTGACAGCTTTTCTATATTTACAACCCAGGTTTTCTTTGTCCCGCCTGGTTCACGAATTCCGGTGGATTCTATCGGTCCGATACGATCTGATGCAGTACCACCTCCCTCTACCCGCATATTGATTGCTTTTTGGAATACCTTAACAGCAAACACACCCGCTCAGGCACTCCGTCACTGGAATGGTGCCCATTCTGGACCATTAGGCAAAAGACACGGTCTGTTAAACCTCCTTAATGCAGTTAGTGACACCAGGGTTCCAATTATTTTGTTGGATCTTAAATCTCCCGTTTCATTATCGGCGTTAGATTATCTCAGCGTTTTACCACAGGTCCAGAATCTTTCAGAGAGAGGTTTATTGATCTTGCCTGATTATGCGCCAATTTACCTGCCATCTCTATCCCCAAATGGTGGTGCTGACGTTATCTTAGATCAACTTATCTCTCGAGGCGCAATAGAAAGTCGTCAAGCCTCAAAATCATTAAGACTTCCTAGCAGCACAATCCTATTCTCACCACAGGTTTCTTTAAAAGAAAACCAAAACTATCGTGTTATCTTTACAAAAGGTCAATGGTCTGGACGCGCTCAAAAATATGGTAATTCGGTTATCTATCCAATTCCTGCATTTACATATATAAGTGTCAGCCAACCACCCCCCCCTGATTTACAGGAAGCTACATCCGACGGTCTATCGATAGAGACGAGGCGCATTTTATTACAAGGTGCATTGTCGAATACATCTGGACAACAACCGGATATAACGCTACTCGGCGGTGACTTTGAACAATCAACCTGGGGGTATTCTGATATGGCATACAATACGATGCATTACATCGCCTCTCATCCCTGGATGCAAGTGATAACATTGGATGAACTAAGTAATGCATATCCTCAAGAAAATTTTTCAGTACAGACAGCACCCGAATCATTGTCAACTGTTCCTCATACATCTCAAGGAACTTTAATACCGTCGAGCATGACTTCTGACCAACTACTGACAGCTTTGCTCGAGGAACTGAACCAATCTCCCCCCAATCCAATAACT
>CAZPWU010000141.1:0-6127 GCA_964590325.1 uncultured Anaerolineaceae bacterium
GTCTCATTCCACATCCTCTCCCAGCGGCGCCACCTGCAACTGGAACTGCGTCGAACAGTGTGGACAGACCGCAGAGACCACCACGCGTTCTGGACTGTTCAGCCTGATATACAGGTCTTCAAGGTAGGCCAGGTCAGATGCGAACAGGCCTTCGATCACCTGAGGGGTGACCGCCGGCAGGTCGCCCAACTGCGACACCACCCGGCTCAGCAATACCACCGGCAGGTAGGCTTCGTTGGCCTGGACGCGCGGGTCCTGTAAAGACTCGATCTCGTCCAGGGCTGTTGCCAGCCGCATCCGGCCAGCTTGCTGCGCCTGGCCAGCCCCATCGATATAGCCGCGCGGTAAAACAAAGTTGAATTCAGTTTGATATGTCATATGATCAAAGGTAGGGGCAAGGGGTTGGGAAAACCCCTCGCCCCTTACCGGAGAGCTCATGCCTTCTTACGTTCGATGTGTTCATGGGCGATGGTCAGCTCTTCGATGCCGATCTCGTTGCTATCGGACTTCGGCTGTGGCCCGGTCACTTTCACCGGCCAGGCTCCTACGAACTCCCATTTAGCGACTGGCTTCAAGGTCTGGTCAAACATGGTGATAGTACCATTATGCCGGTTTTTGTCGACCAGCCCGTCCTCAATCTTCTTGCGCCAATCCCAGACGTCCATATTACTGGTGATACCACGTTTGAGGACGATGTTTTCCCACTTCAACCGGCCAGGGACCTTTATCACCACTTCCTTGCCCGACTCAGTGACAACCTTGTGGTCAATGACCTCGTGCTCCGAGCCGATGCCGGAGCATTCGGTGAAGTAGCCTTTCACCACGCCCTGAATATCTAACGCAAAGTGAAAACCAACAAGTGGATCTTCTCTGTCAGCCATTTCAAACTCCTTTTAATCTTACTTCGAGGTATATCTCATATTTCCAGTGGAATACCGTAGATTACAGCCTGGCATGATTACGCCATGGCATTCGCGCCGGCCCACTGGCTGATGCGGAAGATGACGAACTCGGCTGGCTTGACAGGCGCCAGGCCCACTTCGATGATGAGCTGGCCCAGGTCGCGAATCTCTCTTGGGTTGAGCTCCTCATCGCACTTCACATAGAAGGCCTGCTCGGGGGTCGTCCCGAACAGCGCACCGCCCAGCCACACCACCCGCAGGAAGGACGACACGTCGCGCGTTACCTTGCCCCACAGTGTGTTATCGTTGGGCTCAAAGACTACCCAGCTCAGGCCAATGTCCATAGAGGCTTCCACCATGATGAACAGGCGGCGTACGCAGATATAGCGCCAGGCGCCGTTGCTGCTCAGGGTGCGCGCACCCCAAACGCGGATGCCGCGGCCCGGGAAGGAACGGATGCAGTTCACCCCGATGGGGTTCAAGACATCCTGTTCACCCTTGCTGATCTGGAGCTCTAAACCCACGGCTCCCAACACGACATCGTTGGCAGGAGCCTTGTGTACGCCGCGGTTGGCATCCGTGCGGTTGTAGATGCCTACCACGTGACCGCTGGGTGGGACCAGCTTGGTGAGGCTGCCGCTTCCGCTCAGGTCGGCGACCTCGATCCAGGGGTAGTACATGGCGGTATAGGAGCTGTCGAAATTCACGTACAGTCGCCACTCCTTGGCCGCCTGGGCATTCAGTCCAGGTGGGGTATCGAGCACCGCGAAGCGGTATCTCAGCCGCTCGCAGTGCGAGATCATGGCTTCCTGGACTGTCTTGACGCGCTTCTTGGCCTCCTCTGAGCCGTCATACCCGGCCATCACATCCGGGCACGCGACCAGGCGGACGTCATCGAGTGCCTCCAGGCCGCCCAGACCGGTGCGGTCAGCCGCACTGCCGATGAAATCGACAGGGGAGAGGGGTTTAAAGCCGCCTCCGGAGAGGGTATAGGTGCCTTCATCCGGCAAAGCACTCGCCGAGCCAACCTCGACGATGGTGACTTTCTCAAAAACTGCATCGCCGACGTAACCCTCGCCCTTCTTCATACCCAGCCCTGGCTTGGTCTCACCACCGACGGTGAGGTCAAATTTATCCTCACCTGCCAGCTTAACGGTGACCTCCAGGCCGTTTCCTACCGGGCCAGCGAACTTGGCGACCACTTTAAAGCTGGTCTTGCCCTTGGAGGGGATGGCGACCTCGGCCGGCTTGACGGCCTCTTTGTCCTCTTTTACGGCACGCAGGCTGGTAACATAGCACGGCCCGCCGCCGTTGGCAAAATAACCATAAACCTGGTCGGGCAGGTACGCGCCAGGGACAAACTCACCGAAGATATCGGTGAACTGGGTCCAGCTTGTGACCAGGGTGGCTTTATTGAGCCGCGGCTCGTATGGGACGCGCTCGCCAGTGAAGGCATTGATCGCCTTCAAGCTGGCTTCAGCCGTGATGCCAATGAAAGCTGCTGTGGAGGTCCCCACGGCTTCGATGGGTTTCGTACCGCGTTCTACTTCCTCTACGTAAACTCCAGGAGATGCATAAGATAGTGCCATTGTAAACTTCCTCCTTCAATCGAAACTTGCTTTTTTAATCGCTGGTATCACACCAGCCCTCTGACAAGATTGGTAAAGAGAGACGGCTTCTTAATCAATCCATCTTCAACCTCCTTGGCGGTGAGCGGCTCGAAAATGTGAGATAGTTTTCCATCTAAGCATCCCTCACAATTCGAGATCGTAATCGCCGTCGCTGGCCGGGACGGTAATCTTCTTCTCTTTGGGTTTCCCCTCTACAGGCCAGGCGACGAGCGTATATTCACCGACCGGCAAACTACCCAGGATAAAGCGGCCAAGCTCATCGGTCTTGTCGAACAAGCCGGTACCCTTGATAGCTACCTCGATCCCGGGTATGGGCGGCTTATCCGGGCCGCTGGCGCGCACCGTACCGCCGATAAAGGCCATCTCCATATCCAGGTGCATTTCCTCGGAGGCCAGGCGCCGCGAACGCGGCAGCCTGGCAGGCTGGCCAAGCTTCAGTCTGAGGGTGCGCACGATCGGGCCGGTGATCTCTGTCCAGGGATCCAGGGCCAGGGTCACGACATACGAGACACTGGGACGCATCTCATTATCCAGCGAGGCCCACACCTCAGCGGGGTTGGTCAGCCGGTCGTGGGCAGCCAGGCGGGCCTGGATTTCAAAGGGCTGCTTCTTTAACAGCCCCATCAGGCGGTCTTCCTGAAGGATCGGGTTGCGGAAGAGTGCCAACAGCGTACGTGAAAGCAAGCGGTGTTCATCTTCGGCCTCGGCGGCCCAGGTGGTGAGCATATAAAAACAGTCCGTCCGGAACGGCGTGCGTTTGAGGTGGGCCAGGTTCTCACCCGGATGAGCGTTGGCGACCTGTTCCCAGCCGTGCTGCCGCAGGACCGGGTTCTCACGCACGTCGTAGAGGAAGAAATTGACCGTCGGGCGGGTCAGCCGGGCGCTCCACTCGCGCTTGGGCTGGTCGAAGCTGACATCGATCTCGCCGTTTTTAATGGGCATCTCGCCGATGAGCAGTTGCCGGATGGTTTCGTCTAAATCAGCGATCATAGTTTTCCCTGTTGACGTTTAACGAATAACGTTCAACGTTTATTTATGCTTGTTCTTCCTCTTCAGGCACTTCCTGCGTTTGGACTTCTTCCTCTTCTTCAGCCTGGGTCTGGATTTCTTCCTCTTCAGGCATTTCCTGGGTTTGGACTTCCTCTTCCTCTTCTTCAGCCTGGGTTTGGACTTCTTCCTCTTCCTCGGGCGTTGCGCGCTGTACCCCGGCGCCGGTTCCCTGGCTGAGGGTAGCCCTGGCCGTAGAATCGGCCTGCTGCTCAAAGGCATCCCCCGGGGCATTGACGGTCATCCGGCTGGCGCCACCCACAGCACCACTGCCCTGCTGCGCGACGTGGGTCAGCTCATGGGCCAACAGCTCCTGACCGCCCGAAGAGTGAGGATCGTAAGTCCCTTCGCTGAAGAAGATGTCCTTGCCGGTGGTGAAGGCTTTAGCGCTGAGCTGGCGGTTGAGGTCGGCCGCCTCCGGGGAGGTGTGCACCTTCACACCGCTGAAATCGTGGCCCATCGCCCCGCCCAGGCTCTCCTGGGCCTTTTCATCCAGGGGCTGCCCGCCGCCCCGCTCCTGGTTGATGCGCCCGGCGGTCTCGTCGTCCAGCTCATAGGGGCCCTCACCCTTGCGTTGGGCCAGCAAGCGTTGCACGGCGCGGTTGCCGACCTGCTGCTGTAGATTTATTAGGGATGAAGCTGCCTCACCGCTGCCTGGCTGGTCTTTGCTCTGCTCCCGTGTTTCTGGCTTACGTTGTTTAATCACCTTCTGGTCTGGTATTCGCTCCTTTGACATAATTCCTTCCTCCTACTCCGATGGGTCGGTAATCCGTATTCTGATTCCTGGCTATTTACTGATTGATCGGTTTCATTTAGACTCCACTGGTCTTAAAACTGGGTAGAGCCGGTTGGGATCGCGTGGGTCATATAACCCGGGTAATTCGTCACTCCACCGTAAACGGCACCTCATTGCTGCGAACATTATTATTAACGATAACTACCGGGCCGGTCTTTGCTCCGGCAGGCACCGTTATCTTAATGACCCCTTGCTCGGTGTGAGTCCACTTCCATGAAGTGGCAGCACCAGCTTCCACATCGCCAAACATGACTTTATCCAATGGGCCTTGACTGGGGCCAAAACTAATCCCTTTAATCGTCACTTCGGTTCCGACCGCAGCATGCTTTGGGGCAATGGATTGAATCCACGGTGCATAGACATAAGCTGCATCTTGAGCTTGCTCGCACTCTTCTTCAGTTGGGAATTTTGCCAGGTGACCCATCTCATGGAGGAGAGTTGCGATGAGCTGCCATTTCCCGACCCGATACATGAAGGTGTCATAAGCCATGTCGCTGCCACCCTCAAAAGACTCTCCCAACCCACCTTCTTTCTTCATCTCCCATACTTTGGCCTTTTTATTGACATCCTCGAGGGTTTTGTCGGTGCCTCCGGGAGCATGATGTTTGAAATAGTTCTTCAGTCGGGTATTGGTATCAGCCATATCATCGATCTCATTGACAGCCGACTCTACCCTCTTCTGGTGCGTTGCTGGTACGGGCTGCCAACCGGCATCGGGTGAGGCACCTGCCCCCACCGCCATGCGCTGTACATGATCTTGTATGGGGAGACCGTCCACCTCCGGTTCAGCCGACTTTTTTTTATTTTGTAAGAACGAAACCACCCTTTGCAGGTGCCGGTTGCCCTGAAATCGCCCAATTCTGGCTGCTAGGTTCTGCCGCTGCGCCCCGGGTATGCGATTATCACCGAGCCGGTCTGCCTGGTTCTGAATGGAATTGCTTGTACTTAAATTCATGGTCTCAGCCGGAGTTTTAAAGAGGCCTGCCAGTTTGTAGATCGGCGATGAGCTCAACCGAAATCGGGTTTTAACCACACGTTTCTCATCAGGGTGAGATGATTTCATCGATGGCATCTCGTTTCTCCTTCCTAAAATCTTAACTCCGGGTTGAGGATTTTTTTCTCGAAGTCAAGCCAGATACGCTTGTCCTCGGCGCAAGAGTAACCCCGGCAGACCAGAGGCCGGTTTTCATAGATGGCGCATTGGCAATTAGCCTTGTCAAAGTGCCTGCAATATCCATCCGGTTCCTGGGCAATGCCATAAGGGAGTGAATAATTCCACTTCACCACCCCCTCCGCCAGATCCTGAACCGAAAGGGCAAACCACAACTTGCAACACGCCCCTTTGCAGATCGGCAATCGCTCGGCACAGTCCACTTTTACATCGTGGTTGTTGCTGTATTTATCAGGCGCATCGATCAACTGCACGCTGGGCAATCGCTCTTCTTTTGAAAGGGATTCAGCGACCCCTTTCTTCCTTTGCTCGAGTTCATGCACGTGGATAATCCCTTTGCTGATCAGAAGCTCAACCAGGGAGTTCAGAAGTACGGATTGTTCTGTGATCTTCTCCTGGTTGATGGAGGTCAACATGTTGGTGAACTGCAACCCGCCGGCCAAATCCTTTTCAAGCTGGTCTAGCTGACCTCCGAGGGCTTCCGGTCCCGGGTTAGATTTCGAAACGACTGACTCTTCCATCGCCACTCCTTTCTCTCATTTTTTCTTTTTACTCTTGACTTTAGCCAGTTTACCGTCAA
>CAZPWU010000142.1:0-6124 GCA_964590325.1 uncultured Anaerolineaceae bacterium
ATTGCTTACATATGCGCTGAGATTTTCCAGCTTCACGCTGAACACCTATCCTAGTAGGCTCATCACACTTTGGGCAAACCAGCATTACATTAGAAATATCGACTGGTGCTTCAAACTCAATAATGCCAGGTTTTAAAGTGCGCCCCTGAGACTGCACCTGACGCTGGTGCTTTTTACGGATGTTGACACCAGAGACCACGACCTGACCTTCATCGGGTAAAACCTTGATCACCTCGCCGCGCTTTCCTTTCTCTGCACGACGACCGCTAATGATCTCAACAGAATCGCCTTTGCGAATTTTTACTATCACGGTCCTCACTCCTGTCTCGCTGACCTTATAGTACTTCTGGAGCCAACGAAACGATTTTCATAAAGCCTTTTTCTCGCAACTCGCGAGCCACCGGGCCAAAGATGCGCGTCCCTCGCGGGTTTCGTCCATCTTGATCCAAGATAACAACGGCATTATCATCAAATTTGATATAAGAGCCATCCTCCCGACGCCATTCTTTGGCACAGCGTACAATCACCGCGCGCACGATCTCACTCTTCTTAACAGCACCTTGTGGTGTGGCAGACTTTACGGTCGCAACCACCACGTCACCTATGGCTCCATAACGGCGTCTGGACCCACCCATAATATGGATCACCAACAGCTCGCGGGCACCGGTGTTATCGGCAACTTTCACACGAGTCTCTTGTTGGATCATGGCTATACCTCCAAACCGGGTTCTCCAGCAAGAATATCACGGTGGAGGATATGCTCAACGACCCAACGCTTATGACGTGAGATAGGGCGGCTTTCAACAATACGCACATGGTCACCAATCTGGCAGCCCAGCTCATCATGGGCCATCATATGCTTTCGGCTATGGATTACTTTGTTATAGAGACGGTGGCGAAAGGTTCGCGAAACCTCAACGACCACAGTCTTTTGCATTTTATTACTGGTAACAATACCAGTCATGCGTCTACGATTGTTCATTTCTCACCTTCCACAATTTCGGCTTGCTCAAGCTCGCGCAATATCGAATATAAGCGTGCGATGTCGCGGCGGCTATGGCGCAAACGCGAATAGTCGGTAAGTTCACCAGTCGCTTGTTGAAAACGTAAATTCATGAGCCCTTCTTTGGCATCATTTAACCGCGCCCTGATCGCATCGATAGAAAGAGCTCTGATTTCCGACGATTTCATGCTTCCCCTCCTCCCATATCGCGTCGGGCAACGATCTTGGTTTTAATCGACAGCTTATATTGGGCCAGGCGTAGCGCTTCACGAGCGACTTCATCCGGTAAACCACCACCGACTTCAAACATGATGCGACCTGGTCTAACCACCGCCACATAATATTCAACGTTGCCCTTCCCCTTACCCATACGAGTTTCAGCCGCTTTCTTCGTGTAGGGTTTATCTGGGAAGACACGGATCCATATTTTCCCGCGCCGTTTCATCGCACGCACGATAGCACGCCGAGCAGCCTCCAGTTGGCGTGCAGTCACCCAACCGGGCTCAAGGGCTTGAAGTCCGAAATCTCCTAGCTGGATTTCTGCACCACGATAAGCTTTTCCCTTCATGCGACCGCGCATCTGCTTGCGGTATTTAACACGCTTTGGCATCAACATAATTGCACCCTCACACTATTCACTCACGTACACACCTTCGGTGGTCTCAACCTTCTCTTCCACTTCTGGTAAGACATCACCTCGATAAATCCAAACCTTTACTCCGATACGACCGTATGTGGTCAATGCTTCGGTCTGGCAATAGTCGATGTCTGCACGCAATGTTTGGCGCGGGACACGCCCCTCACGCATATTGACGACGCGTGCCATTTCTGCCCCACTTAAGCGACCGCCGACTTCAACGCGCACGCCCAAAGCTCCCTGCCGCATGGCCTGCTGAATAGCACGCTTCATCGCTCGTTGATGGCTGATACGACGCTCAAGCTGCTCAGCGATATTATGTGCCACCAAATAAGCATCCAGGTCTGGGGATTTTATCTCTTTGATTTCCAGGTCAATCTTTTTCCCAACGAGAGATTCCAAGCGCTGTCGGACCTTTTTTACATTCTCACCTTTTCGCCCGATCAAAATACCGGGTTTGGCAGTATAGACGATGACTTTCACTTTCCCGGGGAAGCGCTCAATCTCAATCCGAGATACTCCAGCGCGCGGCGCTTCGCCACGCACAAGATCACGAAGGGCGAAATCCTGGTGTAGCTGGTTGACGTATTCGCGACCTTCGGCATACCAACGACCTTCCCAAGTCTTATTAATCTTCAAACGAAAACCGATTGGATGAACTTTACGACCCATATAAACTCCTACGCTTCCCGTTCTCGAAGGATAACTGTGATATGTGATGAACGACGCAGCCAGGGCTTGAAGCGCCCGCGAGCACCGAACCTTCGCCAACGGCGTGTGGGAGCTTCGTCAGCAAATATCTTATATATAAAGAGATCATCCCGGCTCACTCCAAAGGTTTCTTCCGCGTTAGACAAGGCAGAAGTCAATACTTTAGATACCGGCTTCGCGGCCTGGTTGGGTAAGAAGCGGAGTACGTCCAATGCTTCAACAACGCCTTTACCTTTAATTAAATCGGTGACCAGGCGCACCTTCTGGGCCGAAATAGAAATTGAACGAGCCTGAGCACGAATATCCTCACCTGCCATGGCTACTAACCTTTCTTTACTTTCTTCTCGGCCACATGCCCACGGAAAGTACGTGTTGGCGCAAACTCACCCAGCCGGTGCCCTACCATGTTTTCGGTGATGTAAATAGGCACATGCCGGCGACCATCGTGGACCGCCACAGTATGCCCTACCATCTGAGGGAAGATGGTACTGGCTCGACTCCAGGTGCGAATGACTTTCTTTTCACCACGTTCATTCATGGTTTCAATTTTCTTTAGTAATTTCGGGTCTATAAAAGGCCCCTTTTTCAACGATCGTCCCATAACCTCAGTCTCCTAGTCTCCTAGTCGAATAGTGCAATAATAACGACCTGACTATAGATCTAACCGACTCCCTGGCTCCTAGCGGTGTTTCTTCCCGCGATGACGGAGGATAAACTGTTCCGTTAACTTATTTCGCCGGGTCTTATAACCCCGTGTCGGCTTACCCCAGGGGCTTTTTGGTCCAGGCATGCCGATCGGCTGGCGACCTTCGCCACCACCATGAGGATGGTCACGCGGTGACATCGCCGTGCCGCGTACCGTAGGACGCACACCCAAATGGCGTTTCCGGCCTGCTTTACCGAGTTTAATATTACTGTGATCCAGGTTTCCAACCTGCCCAATTGTGGCATAACAGGTCTGGCGGACCAGGCGCACCTCACCCGAAGGCAAGCGGATCTGGGCATAGTCACCTTCTTTAGCCAGGAGTTGCGCAGCTCCACCAGCCGCACGCACCAATTGGCCCCCGCGTCCCATTTTCAACTCAATGTTATGTACCAGGGTACCGACCGGGATATTTGCTATCGGTAAATTGTTACCAGGGCGAATTTCTGCTAACGGTCCACTGACTACCGTATCACCGACCTTCAGATCCAGCGGTGCGACAATATAGCGCTTTTCGCCATCCACATAATACAGGAGGGCCAGGCGCGCCGTACGATTTGGGTCATATTCGATAGCTGCGACGCGTGCCGGGATATTGCGTTTCTCGCGCTTGTAATCCACAATGCGGATTTGCTGACGGTTGCCACCACCCTGATGACGGACTGTTATACGACCATAAACGTTTCGACCCCCGTGCTTTTGACGCGGTAAAAGCAGGCTGCTTTCCGGCTTTGTCTTGGTAACTTCTTCAAAGGTGTAACCGGTCATGCCCCGCATGCTTGGAGTAACCGGCTTATATTTTTTCACTGCCATTATTTCACCCCTTCAAATACGCCGATCGTATCACCCTCTGCCAGGGTGACAATGGCCTTTTTATAGCTGCTGCTGCGTACCATAATCCGCCGACTGCGCCAGCGTCGAGTCCGTTTAGCAGGAGCGTTAATCACGTTCACCCGCACAACATCTACGTCAAACAGGGTTTCCACCGCATCCTTGACCAGGGTTTTTGTCGCGTCCGGAGCTACTTCAAAAACGTATTGATGCAGCCGACTGTTTTGGTAGTTCGACTTTTCGGTAACAAGTGGACGGCGGATTACATCATAAATGGTCGTCATGATTACCTCACAATTATCCCAAATTAGTTGTCAGCACATCCAGGGAAGCGAGTGGTACGACAAGCTTGTCATAACCTAGTAAGTCTCGGATGTTCAGGTAATTAGCCAGGAGGGTCTTTGTTTCTGGCAGGTTATTTGTCGAACGTACAACAATGTCGTAAGCAGCGTCTTTATGAGGGATAAGGATCAAGGCACTGGAATCACCCACCAGGCGGGTCAGAGCCTCTGCCATCAGGCGCGTCTTGGGTTCGGACAGGACCAACTCATCCAAGATGACAATGCCTTGTTCTGCTGCTTTTACCGAAAGTGCTGACCGTAGTGCAGCGCGGCGCATTTTGAGCGGCATTTTTTGCGTATAATCGCGCGGGTGAGGTGTATGGATCCGCCCACCCCCCACCCACTGAGGAGCCCGGGTAGAACCCTGGCGTGCTCTTCCGGTCCCTTTCTGGCGCCACGGCTTACGCCCTCCGCCTGAGACATCGCTCCGGCCTTTAGTATCGTGAGTACCCAGACGAGCATTTGCCATCTGGCGTATATAGGCCTGGTGGATCAAGTCTACATTTAACGGGACTTCAAAGATCTGTGACGGTAATTCAACCGTCCGCACTTTTTGCCCTTCCATATTCAAGACATCTACTTCCATAATAACATCACTCCGTTCGGGGTATATCATCCATCGATGGTTCTGGTTATCCACCAGAGCTCAAATCAATAGACCGTCCCGATTATTGTTTCCGCGTTTCCTTAACCAAAACCAGACCATTTTTAGGACCCGGTACAGCGCCGTTGACACCTAATAAATTACGCTCTGCATCGACTAAGACTACTTTCAGATTCTGTGCTGTAACCTGATCACTGCCCATGTGTCCGGGGCCACGCGCCCCCTTGTATACCCGTCCGGGGGTTGTGGTTGAACCGCGTGAGCCTGGAGCCCGATTACGGTCTGATTGACCGTGAGTTTTCGGACCACCATGGAAGTGATACCGTTTAACGGCTCCTGCAAAACCCTTGCCTTTGCTGGTGCCAATGACATCCACGTGCTCACCGACTTTAAACAACATATCCACAGTCACCCGGTCACCTTCCTGCACCTGAAGGTCTTTCGCCCGAAATTCACGCAGAAAGCGCAACGGAGGTAAATTGTTGCGCTTGAGGTGCCCTAATTGACCGCCAGTAAGACGCTTTGGCTTAGCTTCGCTAAATCCCAATTGAACGGCTGAATAACCATCATTCTCGGGCTTGCGTATCTGGGTTACATAGCATGGCCCAGCTTCGATAAGTGTTACCGGTATCGCTGATCCGGCAGTATCGAAAATCTGGGTCATGCCGACTTTCTTGCCAATTAGCCCTTTTAACATCTCTGTTTTTCTCCTACATTCAAATTTTCTACGGGACTGTCAGCCTGGGCACGGCTGCATCATCCCGGATGGCAGTGCAGTCAATCAGTTTGTCGCGAAGCAGGATATTGGGGGTTCGCGAACAGTACCGCTCTTACACTGCTCACAATAAGTGCTACACATCAAGTGTCACGTTTTCATATATTTCTTGAAACCAGACACTTAAGCACTAGGCACTTATATCTTGATTTCAATATCCACACCAGCCGGAAGGTTCAAACGCATCAACATATCGATGGTCTTTGAATCCGGATCCAATACATCAATTAATCGGTTATGAGTGCGAATTTCAAAGTGCTCGTGAGAATCCTTATCGATAAAAGGCGAGCGTCGAATTGTAAACCTTTCTATCTTAGTTGGCAAGGGTACAGGACCAATAACTCTTGCACCAGTTCGTTCGGCAGTTTCAACAATCCGTTTAGCTGACTGGTCCAATACACGGTGATCGTATGCCTTGAGGCGGATGCGGATCTTTTGCTTAGCCATGATAGCTCCTACTCCAGTATCTTAGTGATCACGCCGGCGCCGACGGTCAGACCACCTTCGCGGATCGCAAAC
>CAZPWU010000143.1:0-6120 GCA_964590325.1 uncultured Anaerolineaceae bacterium
TAACAGGAATTGCCGTGGTGGAAGTCCTTTACCACGGAAAATCCCAAAGACCCATTTAACGATATGGTTCACCTGTGATATACTGCACAATGTCATTACGAAAAAAAACAGTCTACACGAAGAGAGATAAATGCATATGAAAGACTTCCTCGCTATCGTCGATTATTCCCCTAATGAAATCCAAAGTCTCCTAAACCTGGCTGTCCATTTGAAAAAAGAGTGGAAATCTAGTGGAAATATCCCCGTCCTGAAGGGTAAAGTGCTGGCAATGATCTTCCAAAAACCCAGCCTGCGTACCCGTGTATCTTTCGATATGGCTATGCGCCAATTAGGAGGTGACGCTTTGTACTTATCACCCGCAGAAATCGGCTTGGGTCAACGTGAGTCCATCGCCGATATAGCACGAGTCCTTTCAGGTTATGTTGATGCCATTATGGCAAGGGTTTTTGATCACAATCACATCTTGGAACTGGCCCGTTGGTCCAGTATCCCTGTTATTAATGGCCTGAGTGATTATAACCATCCTTGCCAGGGAATAGCAGATGCTCTCACCATTCAGGAAAGATTTGGCAACCTCAAGGGACTAAACGTTTCGTTCGTTGGAGATGGAAACAACGTTGCTGTGTCTTTGATGCATGTTTGCGCAAAGCTTGGGGCTAACTTCTCTATAGCCAGTCCAGAAGGATATACCCTACGAAAGGATGCTGTGGAGTTAGGGCGTGAATTTTCTGACGCGAGTGGCAGCACGCTTACCTTGCTAAGTGATCCACATCAGGCAGTTAAAAATGCTCATGTAATCTACACGGATACCTGGACCAGCATGGGTCAGGAAGAAGAGGCAAAAATCCGGGAACAGGTCTTTCCACCCTACCAGGTCAACACCGCTCTGGTGGCTGAAGCTGACCCGAATGTCATCGTGATGCACTGCCTGCCAGCCCATCGCGGCCAGGAGATTACCGATGAAGTGGCCGATAGTCCTCGTTCAGTCCTATTTCCACAAGCACATAATCGCTTGCATGCACAGAAAGCCATTTTAGCTCGTTTATTCAAAGTAGCTTAAATGAAATCTATGCACACCCAAGACTACATCGAGCTTGAAGACAGATATGGTGCCCATAACTATAAACCTCTGAATGTTGTCATCGATCGCGGCGAGGGGGTGTGGGTATATGATGTCGATGGCAATCGTTATCTAGACTGCCTGAGTGCCTATTCCGCCCTTAACCAGGGACATGTCCATCCAAAAATTCTTGCAGCATTACAGACTCAAGCAGCCAAGCTGACTTTAACATCGCGCGCTTTCCGGAACGACCAGCTACCGCTTTTATATCAAGAGCTTGCTGATTTAACCGGGTATGAAATGTCACTTCTGATGAATAGTGGTTCAGAAGCAGTGGAAGCCGAGCTTAAACTGGCTCGAAAGTGGGCCTATCGGGTGAAGGGTGTGCCTAGACATCAGGCTGAAATCATCACCTGCCAGAACAATTTCCATGGGCGGACCATCTCTATAATTTCATTCTCAACGGAATCCCTTTACCGTGAGGATTTTGGACCTTTTACCCCTGGTTTCGTGACCGTCCCTTATGGCGATGCAGAAGCGATTGCCAGGATTGTAAACTCGAATACTGCAGCTGTAATGATCGAACCTATCCAGGGCGAAGCTGGAGTGAACATTCCACCAGCAGGCTATTTACGTCATGTGGAAAAAATCTGCAAAGATAATAACTTGTTATTTATTGCTGATGAAATACAAACCGGCCTGGGGAGGACTGGACGCCTCTTCGCTTGTGATTATGAGTCTGTACGTCCAGACATACTCGTCATTGGGAAAGCTCTTTCGGGTGGTTTCTATCCAGTCTCCGCGATATTAGCAGATAGCCCACTCATGAACCTTTTCCAACCCGGGGAGCACGGTTCCACCTTTGGCGGTAACCCCCTGGGCGCAGCGATAGCGCATGCTGCTTTGCGCGTTATCGTCGAAGAAAATCTGGTTCAAAATTCAGCCCAATTAGGTGAATATTTCCTTGAGCAGCTTATCGAAATACCAAGTTCAAATGTAAAGGAAGTGCGCGGTAAAGGGCTGCTCATTGGTGTTGAATTAAAACCGAATGCGGGGGGAGCCAGGCGTTATTGTGAAGCATTGTTCAGGCGTGGGGTTCTGGCGAAAGAGACTCACGAGGATGTCATCCGTTTCGCACCTCCACTGATAATTGACCAACCAACTCTAGAATGGGCCATCCCACGCATCCGTGATGTCTTGGCTACATTATAGAACGTGATGTGGGAAAATTAATTCATGACAAGTGCTTCGTGATACTTAGTATATGTTTCATGACACCTGACACGTGCCGGTTGATACCCATCTTATAATATCGAGGTGATAATTTTATGAACATAGGAATTCCCAAAGAACAGCGTGCCTTTGAATTCCGGGTTGGGATGACACCCATCGGCGTCCAATTGCTTGTTGAACAGGGGCATACCTGCTATATCGAACACGGAGCTGGCTTAGGTGCCGGCTTCAGCGACCAGGAATACGAGCGCGCAGGTGGGCGGATTGTGTATACCGCCCACGAAGTGTTCGGGCGTGCGGATTTACTCCTCAAAGTAGCCCGCCCTTTATATGAAGAAATCGAATGGCTGAGACCGGGTGTCACTATAGCCGGTTTGCTTCATCTCTCCTCCGCACGGCAAGATAAGATCGATCTCATAGCTGAGAAAAATATTACCGCCATCGCCTATGAACAGATTAAGGAAAATGATGGCAGCGTGCCCGTACGTAACCCTTTAAGTCAGATCGGAGGTCGCCTGGTCGCTCAAATCGCAGCTCATATTATGCAAAACGATGCGGGTGGCAAAGGTATCTTGTTGGGTGGTATAGCCGGCGTACCTCCAGCGGAGGTGGCGATCGTCGGCGCAGGTGTGTTCGGTAAATACGCCACGCGCGCTTTTCTAGCCATGGACGCCCATGTCACCGTGCTAGATACTGACCTGAACGCGTTACGTCTGGTATATGAGCATAACCCAGGGGTTGCTACGATGATTTCCAACCCCATTAACCTGGCCTATATTTGTACTCATGCAGATGTCGTGGTTGCCGCTGTTCTGGTACCTGGAGAACGCCCGCCCATCGTTATAACCCGCGAGATGGTGCGGAACATGAAAGAACGCTCGCTAATCATGGACATCAGTATCGATGAAGGGGGTTGTGTAGAAACATCTCGCCCAACCACTCATGAAAATCCAACGTATGTCGAAGAAGGTGTCGTTCATTACTGCGTCCCGAACATCCCAGCGGCTGTCGCCAGGACCTCAACATATGCCTTTCTAAACGCTGCTTTTCCATATATTGAGCAAATTGCCGCTCAAGGTATTGATACAGCCATCGCAGAGAATCCAGCTATTGAACGCGGTGCCGCCATCCTTAAGGGCGAATTACACCACATCACCCGCCTGAAACCTCAAAAGTAGATGGAGTTTTTTCATGGATCTTAACAGTATCTATAAATCTCGAATAGTTACCGCTGATGAAGCTGTCCGGAAGATTCTATCCGGTCAGCGTATTTTCCTTACCGGTAACTGTTCCGTTCCCCAGACCGTGCTGGCTGCCCTGGTCAGGTATGCACCCGAACTGAACGCTGTTGAAATATGCCAGGCATTGAGCGTAGGTCCTGCAGATTATGTTGCCCCGAATATGGAAGGTCACTTACGGGTGAACAGCATGTTTATCAGCGCTAATATTCGTAAAGCCGTACAGGAAGGGCGCGCTGATTTCACCCCAGTTTTATTGTCCGAGTTTACGTTATTGTTTAAAAACAAGATATTATCCGTCGATGTAGCGTTAGTGCATGTCTCCCCTCCGGACGAGCATGGTTTCTGCAGCCTGGGTATCGAGGTTGGATTGACAAAAACCCCGGCAGAATCGGCAAGGATCATCATCGCTGAAGTAAACCAGCAGATGCCACGTACACTCGGAGATTGTTTTATCCATGTCAGCCGTCTTAACTATATTGTTCCAGTAGACTATCCTCTTCCTGAGATGGCAATGGGCGGTGAAAGTGCCGATGAGGTAACTGAGAAAATCGCTGGCTTTATTTCCGATTTAATTCCCGATGGCGCCACCATGCAGATGGGTATTGGCGCTATCCCAGACGCAGTTTTAAAATATCTCTACCATAAGAAAGATCTGGGAGTTCACAGTGAGTTGTTTTCTGATGGTGTGATCGACCTTGTCGATGCTGGTGTGCTTACCAATGCCCGGAAATCAATTCATACAGGAAAAATTGTCGCCGGTTTTGTCATCGGGACGCGACGATTGTATGAATGGGTGGATGATAACCCCCTGATTGAGCTGCATCCTACCGAATATATTAACGATCCCTTTGTCATCGCCCAAAACGACCGCATGGTAGCCATCAATTCAGCCATTGAGGTTGATCTAACCGGACAGATATGCGCTGATAGCATAGGTCCAAAGATGTATAGCGGTGTTGGCGGCCAGCTTGATTTCATTTACGGAGCCTCGCGCTCACGAGGCGGCGTCCCAATCATAGCCCTGCCCAGCACAACCACCTTGCGCGACGGAACGACGGTCAGCCGGATTGTAGCCATGCTTAAAAATGGTGCTGGTGTGGTAACAACCCGCAATCATGTTCATTATGTTGTGACTGAATATGGTGTTGCCTCGCTGTATGGCAAGACCCTTCGCCAACGTGCACAGGAATTAATTAAAGTTGCACATCCTGATTTCCGCGATGAATTAAGACAGCAATCCGCAGAGCTTCGCAATATCGTTGTACCAACATAACCGTAAGTGATATTACCTGTAACCGAAATGAACCGCAGCGCGAAAATTGTAGCCACTCTTGGACCAGCCAGCCAGGATGAACAGACCATCCAACGTCTATTGCAGGCAGGGGTCGATGTTGCCCGGTTAAATTTCTCTCACGGCACTCATGACGATCATACCGCAACGATAAAACGACTTCGCATCATTGCCAAGGAGATGGGCAGACCCATATGCATCATGCAGGACTTGCAGGGACCAAAAATTCGCACCGGTGATCTGGTCAAAGGTAAGCTGGAGCTAGTCGCTGGTCAATTATTAACCCTGACCACTAAACCTGTCACAAGCGAGGTGCAGGCGTCTGGCGATAATCCGATGGTCATGGTTGATTCCCCAGATCTACCGCGAAGTGTTCAGCCAGGAGGCCGCATCTTGCTAGATGATGGTAACCTGGAACTGGTCGTGATTGCGATAGAGGATTGCCATGTTGAAACGCGTGTCGTCCTGGGCGGGACGTTAAAACCTCATAAAGGGGTGAATTTACCAGGGTCCAGGCTAGGCATTCCCAGCCTGACTGAAAAGGATGAGACCGACCTAGTCTTTGGCTTGAACCAGGGTGTTGATATAATCGCCATGTCATTTGTCCGTACCGCTCACGATATTGTCAGGTTACGCAGGATGATCGCGCGTCTATCACCCAATCACATTTCCACGCCCATCATAGCTAAATTAGAACGTCCAGAAGCACTGGACAATCTCGAAGAAATCATGCGCGTGACCGACGGTGTGATGGTGGCACGTGGTGACCTGGGTGTGGAAATGTCTCCTGAAACCGTCCCAATTGCACAAAAACGTATCATTGATAGTGCCAACCACCATAATAAAATGGTCATAACGGCTACCCAGATGCTAGACTCGATGATCCACAATCCCCGTCCTACGCGCGCTGAGGCATCTGATGTAGCCAATGCAATTTTTGATGGGACAGACGCGGTGATGCTTTCCGGCGAGACAGCCGTCGGGGAATACCCGATTCAGGCTGTGCAAATGATGGGCGCTATTATCTGTCAGGCGGAAGCGCATATGACTGACTGGGGTCATTGGAAAGGGTCTCCTCTCCCGGAGCACGGTAAACCAACAACAGAGGATGACACCTATTTTATGACTCTGGCAGCACGGGAACTGGCCCATGACCGCAATGTTTCCGCTGTTGCCTGCTTTACAAAGACTGGGCGCACTGCCCTGTTGATGTCAAAGGCGCGTCCGAGAGTGCCAATCCTGGCATTTACGCCGAACGTCGATATCTACAATCGCATGGGAATATATTGGGGGGT
>CAZPWU010000144.1:0-1956 GCA_964590325.1 uncultured Anaerolineaceae bacterium
TGAATCTGCGGGAGGCTGACTATTACCACTATCTATATTATCCGTTATTTCGTAGGATTAGCATCCGAGACCCAAATCAGACATAGGAGCTCCCGCGTGGCAATCAAATGGAATGGTAACACCTGCTGGCTTTTTTCCACCTTTCATATCATTGATAGGACACAGCACCGATGACGATACCTCCTAACACAGATAACCACATTGTTAAACTGGCAAACAGCTTAAGCCAGCATGTTGATGAAGAGACACGGGCTAAAATCCTGGAAGGTAGCGAGCAGATCACCACGGCTACCGGCCCAACTAAAAAGGCCAGATGGGTCATCGGCGCGATGGAACGTATGGAAGCGCTGGTCGACGAGGGGACCCGCATTAATATTATGGAAGGCTGTAATTGCGCAAAAGAAGGACGTATACAGAAGGGTAAGGAGCTTTTACAGAAAGCCAGGGACTTGGACGAATTCGTGGAAATGCTGGGGCAGGCGCACATCGTTGGCTCCAGGCTGGAACGAAAAGGGGACGTCATCTATTCTTATTACAACCGCTGTTACTGTGGCCTGGTGAATAAGAGCCAGGAGAAAATCCCATTGACTTATTGCTACTGCTCGCAAGGGTATGCCCGGAAGGTGTTCGAGGGCATTTTCGAAAAGCCGGTCAGGGTTGAGCTGCTGCAGTCGGTGGTCAATGGCGCTCCGGAATGCAAGTTCGCCATCTATCTCCAGCCTTAAATGAGACCCGAAGACCAGCTCCTCTTTCTCTGCACCAGGCAAGACTTTTCGGATAAGCACAGGCAGGAAGTGACCGAACTCTGCCGTCGTTATCCGATCCGATGGGAGCTGGTTCTCCCCACCGCGCAACAGCACGGGGTTGCACCCCTGGTGTGTGCCAACCTGCTGCTGCGCCGGAGACTCGATGTCGGCATCCCCCAAGAGATCGCAGACAAGTTCAGGTTTTATACCTATCAAAATACCATTGAGAAAGAGAAGAGGACGCGCAGACTGGAAGAGGGCTGCGCTTATTTCTGCCAAAGGTCGATCGACGTCATGCTGGTCAAAGGGCCAGCCCTGGACCTGGTCGTCTACGATTACCCCTGGTATACCGTTTCGCTCGATAATGACCTCATCTTAAAAGCCAGGCGAGAAGAATTTAACAACGAGGACATGCATGCCATCATGGATCATTTCCACCAGAGCGGGATCGAATATGACTTTTTTGAACACCATGATGTCAGCATTAATGGCACCCTGCCTATCGACTTTGACCGGGTGTGGAAGGATGCGGTTAAAATTAAATTCAGGAGCCAGGACGTCTTCATCATGTCACCGGAAGACATGCTGATCGCGCTGTGCATCAACAGCTGCCGGAAGCGCTTCTTCCGGCTTAAATCACTGTTCGACATCGCTGAGACCGTGCGAAAATGCAGCGACCTGGACTGGGATGAGCTGGCGAGTAAATCCCTGACCTACGACTGTCACAACATTATCTACACTGCCTTGCGGGTGGCGCAACGGACCGTTGGCTGTGAGATCCCTGGCGGTGGACTGGACAGACTGAGAGTATCCCCTGCCAGAGCCCACCTCCTTGAATCCCTGATCGGCTTTCTATTACGATGTACCAATTTATCCTCTTATCCCTATTCGGGAAGGCAAGTCTTCGGTCGGCAGATCCACATCTCCCTGGTCTTGCCTTACGCTACCTACCGGGGATATCAAGTCTGGCGCAAATTCGGGGAGATTTTACATAATAGGCGATAAGAAAAGGTCGCACCTAGAGTACAGATAGGGGAGTGTGAGACGTCTGAACTTGGCCATATCACGCAGCCATGCCAACTCACGCATGATCTGATCTTCCAGTATAACAACCTCTTCCATGTGCTGAGCGTCGCCATCCGTCAGCTTTCCAGGAAACAAGGAGACCCTTATGGACATTCAGGCACTTATTGACCTTTATTACCAGAGA
>CAZPWU010000144.1:2056-6107 GCA_964590325.1 uncultured Anaerolineaceae bacterium
AAACAAGGAGACCCTTATGGACATTCAGGCACTTATTGACCTTTATTACCAGAGAAAAGCGGAAAAGGAAAAAACTCTGCTCGATTTCTATACGGGCGATAAGCAGTTCATCGTCATGCAGAGAGTGCCTGGCGAGCTGTGGGGTGAGTGCAACACCATCGAGCGCATCTTTGCCACCAATGTGGACTATTTCCAGAGGTCGCTGCTCAACGAATGGACCGATGAGATCCCCTATCTCGAGCCCTGGATCGGCACCGGCGCCTACGCCAATGCCTTCGGCTGCCGGTATAAATGGCGGGACGACAACGCGCCGGATGTCTATTACCGCTACCACAGCATCGACGAGCTTAGCGGGGTCGAGTACCCCGATTACCGTAAGAGTCCCGTCATGAACATGGTACTGGACTGCATCGATTACTTTAAAGAAAAAACTGATGGTCAGCTTCCCATCTGCCTGACCGATACGCAGTCCCCCTTTGATACGGCTACGCTGATCCTGGACGCCAGCGAGTTCTTCATCGCCTGCTATACCGACGAAGATCTCATCTGGGATTTCATGGGTAAAATCACGGATTTGATCATTGAGTTCTCCAGGGTCCAGAGTGAGAGGATCGGAGCCGACCTGCATGTCAAGCCCGGGCATATCATGCCCAGCAGCACCGCTTACCGTGGTATCTCTATCTCCGATGACAACCTGGCGGTCTCATCCCCGCACATCAACGAGAAGATCGCCTTGCCCTTTGACCAAAAAATCGCCGATGCGTTCAACGGGCTGGCGGTTCATTCCTGCGGTAAATGGGCGCAAACGATGGCAAAGCTGAAAGGCATGAGAAATATCCTGATGGTCGACTGCGCCCTTTCCACGATGTGCGACCCGACACCTAATAGCGCAGCCGAGGTGCGCGAGGCGCTCAAAGGCAGCGGTATCATCGTCAAAGTGCGCCTGAGCAGCGACCTGCAGGAGATTCGCTCAACCCTCAACGATCTTTTCGATCCCTCCTTGAAGCTGATCGCTGAGCTCACCCACACGTCGGAAGATGCGGAGAGGAACTATAAAGAGGTTTATGAACAGTTGAGTGAGTTATACCAAGGAGTATAGGTTATGGCAAAGCTGGGATTACAGCTTTATACCTGGAGGGTTCTGCCCAAGCTGGTCAATTGAGGAGAATCACATGCTTGATATCTTTAATAATTACCGCATGATCGACCTGTCTGAAGAAATCCAACCGGGGGTGTTGAAAATCAACGGACAGTATTCCTGGGGTAAACACATCCGCCGCTTCCAGCTACGCCAGTTCGAAGCAGCCACCGACCACACCTTCATGAACTTTGTCGAAGCCGAAACCCATATCGGCACTCACGTGGAGGTGCCGGCTCACCTGACCAACGACGGCAAAGGCTGCTCGGACATGCCGCTGGAAACGTTTATGGGCGAGACCATCGTCCTGCAAATGGGCAGCGGTCCGATCCACCCGGCTCACCTATCAAAAGTACATCCGAGGGACATCCTCCTGCTGTGGAGTGCCGCGGAAGACAGCTATATCACAGAGCAGGCTGCTCAATACCTCTTGGATAAGCCTATAAAAATGCTGGGGGTTCAGAATGTGGCTCCGGACGACCCCCGCGCTTATGAGGCTGGCTCTACAATTCCCCCAGCCACCCACCAGTTGCTCTTAAGCCATGATATCCCCATCATCGAATGCCTGGTCAACCTGCAAGAGATCAAAAAAGAGCGCGTGTTCTTTATCGGCTTCCCCCTGCGCATCGCCCATCTCGATTCTTCCTGGATCCGGGCCGTGGCTTTTGAGCCTCTATCTTGATTTAGGATGAGACAAAGCTGACTGCTGATAGCTGACTGCTGGCAGCGCTCCATCAAAACCTCTTGATCTTCTTCAGATACGCCTTGAATGGAGTACGCGGTTCCAGGCTCAGCCAGCCAGCCTGCTCATCTAAGTGCGAAAGCGAACGCAGTAGGTCGAATGTGACCCAACGCGAGACCTGTGGGCGTGCGGCGTACTCCCACAGCCCGTAAGAACCCTGCCACGACCGGACAGACTCAACCAGATCAGCCACGCGCTCATCCTCTACCCCTGCGCCGATACGCCAGCATAGGTCTAAAATCAGAGCCAGATCAAAGCGTGCATAATAGGTGATGAAACCGCGCAACGGCTCTGCGCCGACCAAGCGGGCTACCTCGAAACCGAGGGCATATCGCTCACGGGTTTCACGCCCGAGCAGCAGGTCAAGCCCCCGGCGTGTTTCAAGGCTATTGCGCCGCTCGGGATGCAGCGCCAGGCAGAGCAGCGCGCCGGTAGTGTTCGAGCGGCAACCCCAGCGCGAATGCGCCAGCCGTCGATAGCCGGCGACATAGCCATAGACGCCCGATGCTATACCGGTCGGCCAGGCACCGTCCGGCAGGCGTTGCGCCAACAGCCAATCGTAAGCCCGCTCGGCGCGCCGGTCGGTAGCATACCCACAGGCAGCCAGACCGCGCAGGGGCAGCGCCGCCTGCAGGGGCATCATCGAATAACCCTCGTGCTCCTCGTTTTCATCACGCCTCTCCGGCAAAGGCCAGGAACCGTCCGCCTGCTGCATTGAGAACAGGTATTCCGCACCGCGCTTCACCGCCGGGTCATCCGGCCCGAAGCCCAGGTAGCCGAACCGCATCAGGACTTGGGCGGTGAGTAAGACGCTGGAAGCGGATATCTTGCTCCCCAGGTCGCCAGCCTTCCACGAGCCGTCCGGGTTCTGCAAAGCCAGCAAGTCAGTAACTAATGGGTCTGCCTGGCGAAGAACTGCCAGCTCGTGAACCTCCGGGTCCTCCTCCGGTTTATGCAGCAGCTCATGCAGGACGAGCAGGCGCAAGCACGGCGAAGGATCAGCTAAGAGTAGAGGCGCCCAGGTCATCCCTCACCTCCCAAGACTTCTCGCAGGTAAGGCGCCGTGGGGGTATCACTATTTGCGAGCACCTCAGGCGTACCGCTGATGATGACCCTCCCGCCATCCGGGCCACCGCCCAGTCCCAACTCGATCAGCCAGTCACAGGCTGCCAGCAGGTGCGGATGGTGCTCCACGACAAACACAGATCCTCCGGCTTCGACCAGGCGGTTCAACACGCCGGTCAGGCGTGCCACGTCCTCCAGGTGTTGTCCGACCGTGGGCTCATCCAGGATGTAGAGTGTATCTTGAGAGGCTTTCTGGCACAGCTCGCGGGCAATCTTCAACCGCTGTGCCTCGCCCCCCGATAATGTGTAGCCCGGTTGGCGCAACACCAGGTATCCAAGGCCTACCTCACGCGCCGCGCTTAGAGGACGGGTCAGAGCCTCCTCATCTCTGAACAACGCATAGACCTGGTCAATGGTTAAAGCATCCACTTCGGGCAACGACAGACCTTTCACCCGCACATCCCAGGCCTCCGGGGCGTAGCCGGTGCCCCGGCAGGTGTCGCAGGGGGTGAAGACGTCCGGCAGGAAGCCCATCTCAATGCGGATCGCCCCTCTCCCCCCGCAGGCTGAACAGGTATGCCCCAGGCTTTTATCGTCCAACCCCAGAGCACGCGCCTCCTCGCTGGCAGCGAAGATCGCCTGTAATGGGCCTTGCAGCCCCAGGAATGCTGCCGGGCTGACCACTCCCGCGCGACTTTGGTCAACCACCAGCGTGCGTGACGGCGCGCCCAGGATGGCATCGTGTTCACCCGAGTCGATGGGCTCGTGTGCTACCGAGGTAGTCTGTTTGATGGGCGCCAGGGCGCGTCCCAACGTGTCGATGACCAGGGTGCTCTTGCCCGAGCCAGACACACCACACACACCCAGCAGAACCCCAAGCGGTAGCTGTATAGCTTCGCCTCTAAGGTTATTGGCGCGCGCCCCACGCACCTCCAGCCAACGATGTGGCTGCCGGCGCGGGCTATGTAGATTGAAATGTCGGTCGCCGCGCAGCCAGGCCGCGGTGATTGTATCAGCCTGGGCGACTTGCTCCGGCTTACCCTGGGCGACGATGTGTCCGCCAGCGTTACCTGCCCCCGGCCCCATATCAACCAGATAGTCAGCCG
>CAZPWU010000145.1:0-6089 GCA_964590325.1 uncultured Anaerolineaceae bacterium
GCCAAACTGGACCCCGCTCCGCAGCGCTACCTGCACGATCTCTTCCAGCATTTCTGCGAACACCTTCATCTTGCCCCGTTTCACCAACCGCTCCCGAAAGACCGTCAGGGTGGAATGATCGGGAGCCTTCTGATCCACCGCCAGTCCCACAAAAAACTTCGCCGGTAGGTTCTCGTTGATGTACACTTCCGCCTGTCGCTCCGTCAGATTGTAGAGATAAGCAATCAACTCCACTTTCAATACCACGGCCGGATCAAATGGCGGTCGCCCTACCACCCCTCCTCCTTTGTACAGCCTGATGAGCTTACGGGTGAACCTCTCCCATTCGATGATTTGCTTCAGTTGGCGTAAAAAGTGTCCTTGGGGCACTACTTGATCATACAGGTATTCTCCGAAAAATGAACTGAGGCCTGTCTCCACGAAGCGCTGTTTTTCCATCTCCGGCTCCTTTGGGTGTTTGGCTTGATTATATTAAATTTCTCCCAGAAGGTCAATTCTAAACTTGTTTTTCAACACTCTCTTGACAATTGTTTCGGGTTGCCATATACTTTTATTATAATTATTAATGATATGTGAGTGTGTGGTAATGCCAATAATTCGGCTACGGTTTACTCGTTAGCGTGGTGCTGGGGTTCGGTAACGGAATTTGTCCCATTATTTTTCCGAATTCGAGTGTATTGATATTTGATCATTTTTGGCTTGTTTTAGGTGGGCTATTGCAAAAACCTTAGCCAGTTGGTTCTTCTTCCTACAAAGGCAAGAATAACCAAAAAGTAAACTGCAATCCAATCTGTCTATTAGGAGGTGATGCAGACAGCAAAAACTTGATTCACAATCCTAAACCGGCAAATTCAATCTCCACGATTAACTATTTAGGAGGCACCAAATTATGAATCGTAAGTTGCTCTATATAGTGTTGATCTTTGCACTGGTCCTGGCGTTACCGTCTTCGATGGGTATTGCCCAATCTGGGCCAGCTAAGTTAACTCCACGACCGATTGGAGCGATTCAACCAGCTAGTAAGCATCTGGTGCAACCACGTCCGGATGTGGTCTTGCGAAATTTGGAGGAAGAGGGTGTTATCCCATTCAACGCCTCAGGGGAACAGAAACAGGCGGAGTTGGAACAATATTATTCTGTTTTCTCTAAACGATCTAGCGAATGGATCAACCCTAAAATCCAGCAAAATGCGATTACTCACGAACAGGAACTTGCTGAAACCACCAAGAAGCCGCAGGCTGATCCACCAGCGGCTGTCATCAGTGTGAAAGTCTTTGCTCTGGCAGTCGATTTTGGTGTCACCGAGACGATCACCTATACTGTCCCTGATCTTGTGGGCTGTGTTCCGATTACTGCAACGGTCAGCGGCCCTCGCCAGGGCGAGATAGCCCACCCTGGGCCCCTCGATAACAATACCATCTGGTACTCTCCTGAACAGACAGCCGACCCCAATTTCTATTCGAATCTGATATTTGGTTATGAAGGTGTCGGGCGCGTGCGCACAGACTTGTTCGATCCGCGCGATGGTCAGCCCGGCATCAATTTGGCTGGTTACACGGTTCAGGATTACTATGACCATTTCGCTGGCAAAGGAAATGTGACACTGGAAGGTATGTCCCTCGGCTGGGTGACGGTTGACCATGCTGAAGGATATTATGGCGCTCCAAACTGCTTGGCCAACGATAGCGATGGCGGCGCTGGGATTCCGCCAGCCCAACTGGTTGTGGACTCTGTCAATAAATTCCAGGCTGCTCACCCTACCTACTACAACGATACCAGCTCGACTGCTTTCTGGCCTCAGTTTGATGCTAACAAAGATGGTATCCTAGACACCTTTTGGACCATCCATGCTGGTATGGGTGAAGAGGCAGGCGGTGGCGCCCAAGGCGAATTTTCTATCTGGTCCCATAGCTTTGACCTGCGGGCTTATCCAATGTGGGTGAACGGTTACAAAGTGTATGAAGGTGATCCTAATACGACCGCCGACGATATCTATATCGGACCTTACACAATGCAGCCGGAAAATCCGGATTTGGGCGTGTTGGTGGAGGAATTCGGCCACAACTTCTTTGGTCTCCCCGATATCTACACCACAGACGCTCAGAACTCCAGCGCATTCTGGACCGAAATGGAGGCTGGGTCTTGGGGTGGTTACTTAGGCGGAGCGACCCCTGTAGGCATGCCTCTCTGGTTCCGCATGATCGCTTGGTGCGATACCAGCTACTGTGACTGGCAGTATCCTATGACAACGCGTGATTTCAGGGATCCTTCCGCGGATATTGTCTTAGGGCAATTGGATGGCTTCCCTGGAGGTATTGGTGTAAACAAGGGCGTTCGCATTAATCTACCTCCTATCCTCGATACGGTGGCAAATAAGGCCGGGACCGGCCTGGGCGCTTACACTGGAACAGGATTGGACAATGTCAATCAGGTGATCAGCCGTTCTGTTACTTTGGCTGCTGCGGCACCGGCCATCTTTTCCTTCAATTCGTATTGGGATATCGAAAAAGACTGGGACTATGGCTATTTTGAGGCCAAGAAAGCCAGCGATACGACCTGGACAATGCTGTGTGATATGGATGGAAAGTTCACGACAACCAATCCGAACGGCACGAATGAGGGTTGTGGGCTGACCGGTAAAAGCAGCGCCGCTTTCAGACTGCGTTTCGACCTTGCCTCTTTTGTAGACCCCGTAAATCTGGTGACCGTTGATGTACGGCTGCGTTACAAGACTGACACAGGCACCACTCTCCCTGGCTGGTGGGTGGATGATGTCAAGCTGGATGCCACGCTAATCGACGATTTTGAGAGTGCGATTGCTCCTAATACTTTTCCTGGTTGGGAAAACGATCCTAGCTTCCCCTGGGAAGTTGTTCCTTTCGAACGACAATTTACAAACTACTACCTGGTAGAGTGGCGCTCCGACAGCGAGACGAGCAAATACGACCAGAGTCTCAGGACAGCCTACGTCACTACCGACTCGACTGTCGATGAATGGAGGGTCGAACGCGTACCATATAACATCCCTGGCGCTTTGTTGTGGTATCGCAACACCAAGTATGGCCAAAGCTACTCGCAACGACAAAACTATGGGGATCCCCCCAGCTATGGTCCAAAGAACAAAATTCTGGTGGTAGATATGAACTACCAGCCGTTACGCCTGTTCGATACTGGAGGCTATGAAGGCACCTTGAATGCTCGCGCTGCAAGCTACGATGCCGCCCTGACGCTACAGCCTTCTCAGGCATTTGGTCTGTCGAAAGTGTATGGCGTGATTGGCGGTCCGTTCAGCTTTGTCTCCAAACCGGCAGTAACCGGCTTCAATGATACCCAGGGATATTATGCCGGTTACTATTACGGCAATCCCTGCCCTCCAGGTTATATCTGCACCGCCAACCGGGATGGCAGTACAGTTATCCCTGCGCGCGGCAAATACAGCACACGTATCACTGACTTCGGCGGCAACCCGCTCTATGATTTATACGGTGCAGGGTTCTCTCCGTCCTGGCTGGGAAGCGGTAACCCTGGCGATGACATGGTGCAATACGGAGTCAATGTCAAGTTACTTTCACAATCGGCTGACCATATGACAGGCACAGTGCGCGTCTATAATTACAGCGTAGATTTCGAGACTTCAGCTAGCCAAGGAACGAACTTACTATCGAACCATGGAGAAGTGATCTACACCACTGTTGTCACGAATTCGGGCACTGAACCTGCCTTGAACATCAGCATCACCTATAATCTGGATAGCGGCTTGAACTTCGTATCCACCGACTGCCCAGGAACACTGACAACCAAGCAGGCTCCGGAAGGGATGGTAAAAGTCTGCAACATTCCTGCCCTGGCGGCAGGAGCTACCCGCACGATCCGCCTCAAAGCAGAATCGGCACTTGTACCCTACGATGCAACCACCCGTATTGAGGCCAATGACGGGCAGGTTCTGCGCGGTCCCTGGTGGTACGACTTCACCATCCTCGTCTTAAAACAAATCTTCATGCCACTGGTGGCAAGATAACCTACTCTCAAATGCTGATGTGATTCAATCGATGATCTTTTGATAAGCCACGTCGGTAATTCATGACTCGAAATAGAGCGTATATAGGTGCCAGGCTCCTGTATACGCTCTAATATTTTTTTTAGTCCTGCTCTTATCCCCGATTTTTCTTTTCTACCACCCTGGGGTTACAGATGGGCAGCGGATGCACCATTATGATCCCTTGGACTGCCCGTTGTCAAATCCGCATGGCTTTGAAGTAAGCGTTATGGCCGACAACCGCTTCTGGATAGAATGTAAAGAGTGCATCTTTTTTTGGTCTACTACCTTGCTTTCATCCAAGCTGACAGTTTCGACCTGAACCAGCTCGTGATGTTTCAACCAGCGGTGTTGGGCTTTGAATGTGGTGATCCGATGTATCATCATGATTATAAAGAACAGGATCAAAACTTTCGTTTCGTAATTATAGGGATGGCTACGATGAGAATTGTCTTTTTGCCCTTGCTCGAAACCTTCATACAGTATAAAGTAGGTTCTGACATAGTCGATCTTAGACGGTGCTTGCAAAAGCCCACCTCCTGATCATCTTGGCGAATTTTCAATATGGTGAACCGCCCGCCCGACCATGTCAATTCATTTATGCACACCCCTCAACTAATTAAAACCAAAAATTGTTATCTTCCCAATAAAGTTAAATAAAGCCAAATTTTCCTGGATATAGATTTTGGTATAATCTGTTTAGTTTATCTAAGGAAAGCCTTAGAAGGTTCTTATTGGTGTGGGGAAGCGGCAATGCGTTGTTAACAGGTCCTGATTCATCGCTGAAACCTTATCCACAACGAGTGAGGTCATGAAATGTGAACAACCTGACGGAAATTCTGGTAAAGCCCGTTGTGAAGATAAGGTCAATTGAATAAGGTGTGCATCCTGCATCTGTATCCCCTGGGAGTCTGGTAATCCTTGCCAGAAACTCCTGGGTGCCGGTAATAGTGCTGAAAGGAGGATGTATGCGCACCACCACCATGACACGCTGGCTGGTTTTAATCTTTGGAGTATTGTTTATCCTGGTTATCCTCGTCGCCGCATATTTTCTATTCGTGGCCAGAACTAAAGCAGCATCCGAACAACCGATTGCTTTCAACCACCAGGCGATGGTCCAGATCGGCATTAGCTGTTTATTCTGTCACACCGATGCGCGTATTTCCCCTGTTGCGGGTATTCCGAGCGTGGAGAAATGTATGGGCTGCCATACCCTGATTGCGACTGACAAGCCGGCTATTAAAGAGCTGGCTGGTTATTGGGCACGCCAGGAACCCATCCCCTGGGTACGTGTCAACCTTCTGCCGCGCTTTGTCTTCTTCAACCATCAGATTCATATTGCGCAAGGTTTGAACTGTGAGCGCTGCCATGGCGATGTCGGTCACATGACTGTGGATCGTCCTGTTCTGCGTATGAATATGGGTTGGTGCCTGGATTGTCACGAAGAGCAGCCTAATTCCGAGCAGTTAAAAGACTGCATCATCTGCCACCGCTAGGAGGTGATTATGTCACGCAAGGTTACACGACGCGACTTTCTCAAGGTCGGCACGCTCGGGATTGCTTCGGCTGTCCTGGCCGGCTGCCAAAACCCCCGGCGGTGGGTTGTTTTAGAGCCCTATGTGAAGCCACCGGAGGAACAGCTGGCAGGGGTGGCGACCTGGTATGCCAGTACCTGCCGACAATGTCCGGCAGGATGCGGTATTCTGGTGCGAATCATGAACGGCCGTGCCCTGAAGATTGAAGGTAACCCGGAACATCCCCTTAACCGGGGCAAGTTATGTGCCCGCGGTCAGGCTGGCCTACAGTTACTCTATAATCCGGATCGACTACCAGGTCCTGTTCTACAAGATAAGCGAGGCTCACGGAAATTTCGGGGGACATCCTGGGAAGAGGCGATCAACACGCTCTTTACCAAGCTACAGGGTGCTGGCTCCGGGGTAGCTGTGTGGAGCGGGTCTACCATGTCTGGTCACTTATACGACCTCTTCCAACGTTTTAACAAATCCTTGGGTGCACCGGTCCCCTTAGTGTATGACCTGTACACCGAGATGAA
>CAZPWU010000146.1:0-6086 GCA_964590325.1 uncultured Anaerolineaceae bacterium
GCGCGTACCGAAGAGGTTGACGCGCACCTGGTCTTGGATTGTGACCGGGATGCCGTCGAGCAGTTGCGCCAGATAGCGGGTTTGGGCGGTTCCCGGAGCGGCGCGCAGGCCCTCTACCGGCGATAAAACCACGTTGTGCGCTGGCTGCACCTCCACACGACGCACGGTTACCCGCTCGTCCAGGCTGGCCCCGGCGTTAGCTCGTAGGATGCCGTCCATCTGGATCAGGGCCTGGCCGCGTTGCGCAGTGTAAGCAGGCATCGCTCGCGCCACGGCAGCGCGTTTGCCGCTGATTTCTATGACATCGCCGATGCTGACCCCCATCCGCTCCAAATCCTGGGGGTCGAGCCGGGCCAATCCCCGCCCCACATCTTTGGGCGGGGCCTCGGCAACTCGCAAGGAAAGTATGTGTTCTTCAGCCATTGTGTTTACTTCCTGCTTATGCGGCCACGACACCTTTACCACCGCAGCAACTACATGATAGCGGACTATCTGGCCAGAGATAATCAGCCGCCCGCCCACTGCCACCACAACCAGTGCAGGCGACAGCATTCACCGGGATTTCAACCATACCGACGCCACCGCAGCAGGTGCAGGTCTGGCGCAAGCCGGGAAATACACCGGTACCGCGGCAGAATGGGCAGGAAGCAATTGGCAGATTGAGTGTCCGATGCCCTAACCCACCGCACACCTGGCAGGTAGCCAGGGGAGACATCAGCCTGAAGGGATCTCGGCCTATCCCCCCGCAGAAGGCGCATACCACCTGCTCCGTTTTCGGTCGTCGCTTGCCGGCAATCTTTTGGGTCATGCGGGCACTTCCAACCTCGCCTCCAGGCGGTCAAGTCGCTCCCGAAGCTGGTGGTTCTCCTCCTCCAGCCGCCTGGCCCGAGAGGAGAGGTAAGGATCGTTTTCCCACCAATTGATCCCCATCTCCATCGCCTTATCCACCGAAGCCACCAACAGGCGCAGCTTTATGTTTAAAAGCTCTACTTCCACAAGGGAAATGGTGATGTCCCCTGCAATCACAATCCCTTTATCGAGCACACGCTCCAGGATGTCAGCCAGGGTGCTGGACTCGACTGGGTGTGTCATACGCTGTTCGGGCATTGAGTTCTCCTTTATGGCAGATGGCATGCCGGTTACCGGCTCAGGCGGCTCGCTTTAATGACCAGATCAGCCGTCTTGTGACGCAGCCCCGAAAAATTATGGCACAGGCGGCAATCGGGGCTCCCATCGTTGTATGACTGGCAGGCCAGGAGCTCATCTGCTGCATCAATGAGATACTGAGCCCAGCGCAATTTGTCCTCGATGGTGGCAGCCTGGTTGATAGCCAGGACCAGCCGTGCAATCTCGGTTTCCTGGCGGGGAAAAAGCTCGATAGGACAATATATATCCGCCGCCATCACGCTTTCTCTACCTCCTGGCCAGTCTGAAAGGCCCTCTCCAGCCGGTCGAGCACCGCCATTACCACGTGATAATGTCCTGCGTTGCGCAGGCTTTCAGCGATGGACAGCACCCTCTCGGCTGCTATGGGAGCCTCTAGGCTGTTTGGGTAACGTTCGACAAGTTTCAAATAGGGGGTCAGAGCCTGGTGGATTTTTCCTTGCGTCTCCAGGACTGTCCCAACCTTTAACAGCGAGGCGCTGATTGCCTCTGGGACAAATGTCTTAGCCTGTTTCGTCATGGTTCTCCTCCTTTGCCAGAATCTTTCGATTTGCTATTCCTCAGACTCCGATGTCTGGCCGCGAAGATACCGTCTGGTTCGCTGGTAGCGAATCAGGGCACCTTCTTCGTCCAAAAGCACATCATAAGTGGCCAGCATATCGTTGGCGTCAGGAACACGCCTCATCTCGACCAATTCCAGGGCAACATGCCAGCCTTCACTATCTTTTGTCAGGCCTGATATCGTGTCAGGTTTAAGCCCGGTAAGCTCGATCAGTTGCTCCTTAGCCCGCTGTACTATTTTCTGTGCGGTTGCCATAGTTCCTCCTCTTGCTGATAAGCCTTCAACTATCAGCCATTCACGCCTCGTTCTCTGCAGCCTGACGCTCTCGAATGATCCGTAGCCGTCCCAGCAAGATTTCCTCGGCCGCCAGGTATTCTTCTTCGCCGATTTCTCCCAGATCGTAGTGCAACTCCAACTCCATCAATTGCCCGCGTACTTTATCCTCGTCATAGAGCTCCTTATCAGCCTGTTCGGCAACCTTCTTAGCGATCCAGGTCACGCCCTCTATGGGACCTAAGACAGGGAGAGTCAACAACTTTAGTAGCCAACCCACGCCACGCCTCCCATCTCATTCATCCCAATGGACGACGATGTTGACGAAGTTATAGGGGGGCACAGGCCCAACATACTTGAACATCAGCCGTTTCCCCATCTCGGCATCCAACTGTTGGATCGCCTTATCTAACTCAGGCTCACGACTGCGCTCCACCAGAAAAGCGGCATTCAAGACCATCTTGTCGGTAATCACCTTGTTGGCGCGGGTCTTGTAAACCAGCGGCCGCAAGCGTTCCAGGATTTTCTCGGCGTCCTCGTCCCGCTTCTTCCACATGGCGCTATCTATCAACTCCCCCAGGCGGATACGGTCATAGTACGTCTCTTCAGCCGAGCGCCCCATCAGGCCATCGCGCAGGCGGCGAATGGGCGGGTTTCCTTCCACAATCTCTTTGAAAATGCCTTCTTCGTACCAGAAAGCCTTAAGACCCAGTTCAATACGCCCCTCCATTTCTTCCAGAGCACTGATCAGTTCACCATAGCGCCGCTTGAGCACCTGTTCCAGGATGGCCTCGGGGCTGGGAGCCACTGTGCCGAAACGCACCGGCAGGATGGTGAACTGCTGCATGACTTCTTCGAGCACCAGGGTGTGGGCCATCATATTGCGCCGACTCTCTTCATAGTCAATCACGGGGGAATCACTGACCACGGCCGCTATTTCCATGAAGGGTATAGCATGGACGATATCGCCCCGCTCACCGATGCCCAGACAGGTGAACTGAGATGTCCTGGCAGGGCGAATAATGCAGTACATGTACTTTCCTGTGCGTTCTTCTGGTTTAGGCATATCTCATTCCTCGGCCATCCACAGGCGATACTGTAAAGCCAGCCCCTTTTTAGAAAGCAATCCGGTTAATGTGTCTAGCACTCCGGCACCCCAGGTAATCAACTCAGGCAGCGTCATGTCGGTGTGTAGGGCGATGTATTGATCCCTCAGAGAGGTAAAAGCTCGAGGCAACAAGGCATCCAGACTGGGAAAGACGGTTGTCTCCAGGGCTGTTTCCAACGCGCGGGCCTCGGAGGCGCGCCCGGCGCGATAAAAGGGGGCGACTTCCAATGCCAGGTCCAGGTAGCCGTTCAGGTCGCCAATGAGCAAAAGCAGGTCGGCACCGTCCGGGGTCAGGTTTCCCTGGGTCACCTCTTGCTGCAATTGCCGAGTTAAATCACTCCGGCCGGCTACGCTGCGGCCGGCGTTGCCCACATTGTGCAAATCCAGATGTAGAAGAGCCTCCGCGAAACCGCTCTGGATGGTTATCTCATTGGCGAATAGCTCACGCGGCGCGTTCAGACATATTTTCAAGATTAGGGAGGTGAGCAGGCTGGCGATTTTAGATTTTTGGTTTTGGATTTGGAATCTTGGACCGCCATTTTCCCCGTTCTTAAATCCAAAATCCGAAATCTCAAATTTCAACCAGCGGGATGCACGGACGGTCTCGTTCTCTGCCAGTGGGTGAGCGTGCTCGTGAGCCAGCAATCCCTTTATGGCAAGAGCATCGTCCCAGTAGCTCTCTGCAAATATCGCCCGGTGGTTGACGAAGAGGTTACAACCGGCCAGATTAGCTAGGTCATAGACATTGACTACCGGCCGATTTTCTAGGGTAGTCGCGTCTTCTGGGGAGAGGTATTTCTTTTTAGGCAGTGTTCCACCCACGCCTCCAGGATGACCCAGGGATGGCCCGGATGAATCTATGCTGGAATAATTCTCTCCCAGACGTAACTGGCGCACCAGGGGTTGCAAGTCCTCCAGGACAAAGAAGGTCACCCAGCGATGAGGCCAGCGCTCTTGCCAAGCATATCCCTGGATAACCGCCGTCTCTGCCTCGATCAACGGTAGCACCCCTTCCTCTACGTCGGCTATGACGCGTAACTCAATCCCTTTCCCACGCTCAGATCCTGCCCTGAACGTAGTGAAAGGGTGAACGGCGCTAATGCGATGCAGGCTGAAATGCTTGACCGTGCGGGTCATTCCTTCGGTCTCCCCTGGATAGGGTTATCCTTTTCTCAATCGCAGTTCCAGGATGCCGTTTTTATATGCCTTTTGCAGGGTGGCGGTGTCTACAGCACCCGGCAGTAGAATTTCCTTGGCATACTTGCGCTCGCCGGTGGTCTCCAGGGAGAGGATGTCGTCCTGGATTTCGACGCGAATCTCTTCATCGCTCACGCCGGGCAGTTCGACCACGATGATAATCTCCTGCTCCTCGTCGAAGACGTCCACCAGGGGTTCGCGCACCTCGGCCACGACTGGCCCCTCGTCGGTGCTGCGGATGTTGCCAAAATGCTCAACACGCGGGATGCCGCCAATGCCGGTACGGACAGAGAAGCCATAAACACCGCGCCCCTTTTCGCCCAGGCCTTTGACCTTGAATTCACCCTTATGGGTGATCTCCTCTTCGCCTTTTTCGACCATATCTGAGAGCAAGTCCATGAATTCCCCCAGACCCTTGAACAGGCCACCAAAGCCTAGGTCGATAGAGATTTCCTCTTTTGGTTCCTTTTTTTTCTTGGGTTCAGCCATTTTTCACCTCCAATTAGACTCATGACAAATGTGTGGAAAACCTGGCCAGCTTTAAACGGTTCTCTTCCATTCTCAACTGCTCCGTTTCTTTCAGCCGCGGCCAGAGGGCACGCGCTGGCCCAGTACTTGTGCGAATGGAGTGTCTGGTGCGGATAAGCTTGTGGGTGCGAATGCGTCTGAAAATACTGATATATTTCATGTTAGACCTCCTCTTCATCTTGGAAAGTTGAAGATCAGGATCGTTCAATATTTTAATACTCCAGGGAGACTTCATGCCAGCCGTTTTTATCATCGATCTTCTCGGCTTGTTCGCTACCTGGATCCAGCTTGCGCTTTTTGGGGGAGATCTCGTCCATGACAGTCTGTAAGAGATTAACTCGCTCTTGTAATTGCTGGAGACGGCCTGCGGTTTTTTTCTGGTTGGCGAGCCATATGTTCAATTCCCGCTCCAGGCGAGCTTTCTCATGCTCCAGGCGGGCCAACTCGCTCATGACTTGTTCTCGGGTGGCCGGCACCGAGCGGTTGCGAAGCCCCTGGATGGTAGGGATATCCCGCATACTCCGAACATGTTTGGTTTTCATACCGATTTTCCTTCTTTCTAACCTTCAACTGCTGTAGTGATCGATCAGGCTAAGCAGCATCTTGCGTTGTTGGGCACGCCGCTCGCGAGCCTGGCTGGTGAAAGCGGTCTTGGATTCCAGGACATCCAGGCAAATATCGATAAATCGCGGGTCGTCCTTCGATAAGCGTAAGTTTTGTTGAGCTGCAACACGAGCAATCATGATGCAAGAGCGCATAGTGGGAGCCTGATCCCACTCCCCCGAAGCTCGAAAGTCACGCACCACGTCTACGATGCGAGCAACGTCCTCCTGGGGTAGACCTGACCGGGCGATCGTGATGTTGATCTCAGTCTCGCGGTCGTAGTATTCCAGGTCCATGGTGACCAGCCGGTCGCTGAGAGCATCCTGCGCTTCGTGGACACCTGCGTACTCCTGTGGATTGCTGGTGAAGATGGCCCGAAACTCGGGGTGCACCTTGACGTAACCATCCCTCTGGTTCATGTTGGGCAGAACGAGCAGGTGTTCCTCCAATACAGCCAGGAGAACGTTATTGGCTTCTGGCCGGGAGCGTGTGAACTCATCATAGACCAGGGTGAAACCCTCACGGCAGGCGGTTGTCAGGCGATTGTCTACCCAGCGTTGAGTGGCGTCTTCCTCGTACTTGAGGACGGTGTGAATGAAGCGGTCAACGACCTTGCGATAACGGTAGCCGTACTGCCCACCGATCAGGTCT
>CAZPWU010000147.1:0-6077 GCA_964590325.1 uncultured Anaerolineaceae bacterium
CGATTCCTACGTCGATACGCTGACAGTTGGGGAACGACAGCAGTTAGAAATCCTACGGCTTCTGTGGCTGGGAGTAAACGTACTGATCCTGGATGAACCGACCACAGGAATAAGTGCATTGCAAAAAGAAAAACTCTTCACGGCCTTACAACTACTGGCTGAACAAAACAAGACGATCATCTTCGTATCGCATAAATTAGAAGATGTTGAACAGCTTTGCAGCCGTGTGGCCGTGTTACGCAAGGGACAATTGGTCGGTGAGACCAAACCTCCTTACCAGACAGATCATTTGGTCACGTTGATGTTTGGTAAAGCAGTCAATTTGGCCGAACGCGAAAGCGCAATCCTGGGAGATCCGATCATAGAATTTAAAAGCCTGGATGTTGAAGATCACCGTATGCGCATCAAAGATGCGAATCTTCGGGTCTGTAACGGGGAGGTGATCGGCCTGGCAGGCATGGAAGGCAGTGGACAAATCATGTTCCTGCGCGCCTGCGCTGGGCTCATCCGGCCGGTGGGGGGGAAAATCCTCATTGGCGGAAAAGACCTGACTGGGAAAGGTTATCGCGATTTCATGCGCTTCGGCATCTCGTACCTGCCCGCATCTCGTATGGAAGAAGGTCTGATACCTGGACTCACCCTAACCGAACATTTTGTCCTGGCAGGTGATAACCGGGGCTTGTTCATAAATCGAGAACATGCCCAGGACCTCACTCAGCAGCGTATTGCCGAATTTAACATCCACGGGATTCCCTCCACCCTGGTTGAAGCCCTCTCAGGTGGTAATAAGCAGCGCGCCTTGTTGGCTTTATTGAAAAACCCACTTTCCCTCATTCTAATGGAGCATCCGACTCGCGGTCTGGATGTCGAATCATCGATCTGGATCTGGAGCAAGCTCAAGGAACGCTGCCGGCAGGGGACAGCCATCATCTTTATATCCTCTGACCTGGAGGAGATCTTGCATTACAGCGACCGTATACTGGTTTTCTTCGCTGGTAGAGTCTCATCACCTCTGGATGCCTCTACCACTACGGTCGACCAACTGGGACAATTGATCGGCGGTAAAGGTTGGTAAGGATCCTTTGAGGAATGCAATGGTCAAAACTAATTCGCCCTGGATAAACTTGGGTTTCCAGGTTGGCGCAGTCCTATTAGCCCTGGTATTCACAACCCTTATCCTCATGCTCGCGGGCGCACCCCCTCTCCAGGCATTTTATAATATTCTATTGGGTTCCTTTGGATCTCTAGATCATTTCACCACTGTAATGGGAGCATGTGTGCCATTAATACTGACCACATCCGGTTTACTCGCCACATTTGCTGCGGGCTTGTGGAACATCGGGGTTGAGGGACAAATTATCCTGGGTGCGATTTTCACCACTGGGGTATTGCGTATTTTTCAAGATTCATCCCTACCTTCACCGTTAATATTATTTCTTTCTATACTGGCTGGGGGGATCGGTGGAGGTCTGTGGGCTTCGCTAGTTGGCGTACTCAAGACATATGGAGGTGTCAACGAAATCTTTGGTGGCTTAGGCTTAAATTTTGTAGCCATGTCCATTACTTTATGGTTAATATTTGGGCCATGGAAACCACCCGGCGTAGCCTCAGTAGGAGGGACAAAACCTTTTCCGCCCAATTTGTGGTTGCCTCATCTAGCGGATTTCAACCTGAGTATTTGGGCTTTGCTAATCGCTCTTGTTTGCCTGGGATTGGTTTTCCTGATTATCGAAGGTACACACTTTGGCTTGCGCCTAAAGGCGGTGGGAAAAAATATCCGTGCGGCTTTTCTAATTGGCATTCCCACAACTCAACACTTGATATCCGCTTTTATTATTTGTGGTGCTCTAGCCGGGTTAGCCGGAGCTATCCAGGTTACCGCCGTTTACCACCGATTGAATTCCTCAATATCAAGCGGGTATGGTTATCTGGGATTAATGGTTGCGATGCTGATTAACTACCGGGCGTTATGGGTGGTACCTGTGGCACTTTTCTTTGCGGCGTTAAATATCGGTAGCATCCAATTACCAATTGTTCTGCAATTGGATTCGTCATTGTCAGGTATTCTACAAGGTGCTTTGGTCCTGGCGGTACTCATGATGGATGGGGTTCGGCAGCGTTTGATGCGGAGGTCTTAGAGGAATTCCCATGAACCTCCAGATGATATTGGTTGGATTAGCAGGAGTCTTGTCAGCAGCTGCACCGGTCATTTTTGCATCCATCGGTGAGACCTTTACCGAACGCTCCGGTGTAATCAATCTTTCGGTAAATGGGACAATCTTGCTATCTGCCATGGCGAGTTTCGTTGTGGCCGTCACCACTCAAAGTATCCTGTTGGGATTTTTTATGGGCAGCGTGATAGGCGCTCTGGTGGCTGCAGTGGTGGCTTTCTCCAGCATCACGTTGAAGCAGTCACAGGTCGCTGTGGGCTTTATCCTGACGCTTATGTGTCGAGACATGTCTACGTTTTTAGGCAACTCCTATGTAGGACTTTCCGGACCACGTGTCCCTCCCTTAACAATTCCGCTTCTCAGCCAGATCCCTATCCTGGGCGCGTTGTTTTTTAAACAAGATCTAATCACTTACCTGAGTTATTTATTAATCCTGATTGCCTGGATCTGGATATTTAAAACTCATCCTGGCCTGGTCCTGCAAGGGGTTGGCGAACGACCCGCGGCGGCTTTCGTGCGGGGAGCCAATGTGAACCGCTTCCGTTACTTATACACGATCCTGGGAGGAGCTCTGGTCGGCCTAGCCGGGCCAGTTTACTCCCTGAGTATTAAAGCCGGCTGGAAAGGCACGATCTCCGGGCTGGATGGCATAGGCTGGATCGCGCTGTCAATCACTATCTTCGGGGGTTGGAATCCCATGCGCGCTGCATTTGGCGCTTACCTGTTTGCCCTCTTACAATGGCTGGGATTGGTCTTGCAGCCCAGCCTACCTGGCATACCTTCTCAGGTCCTCCAGGCGGCTCCCTTTCCCTTGATGATCTTAACCCTCTTATTGGTCAATATTGGAAATACCGAGTGGGTGGCACGTGTGCTTGCCAGCCTTCCGGATTCAACACGGCGTATCCTTGTCAGGGTCCTGCGCTCGCTACGCGCCTCGCCACCCTCATCGCTGGGAGTCCCATTTGAACAAGAATAATGTAAATTATCATCGTTATTAATATCGGGGGAGCTGACAGGTTATTATGTCCAATTTTCTTGGCTATCAATGTTCTCTCTGCGGAAGAAATTATCATGCAAATGAAGTCCAGTATGTGTGTCCAATAGATGCTGGTAATTTAAATATAGTTATGGACTATGCAGCGATACGTCGTAATTTTTCACCGGAAGACATCCTATCAGCTACAGAACCCTCCCTATGGCGTTACCTTCCACTACTGCCGGTGGACGACCCTGGGGGTATTGGCACTCCCCTGCGGACCGCAGGCTGGACTCCTTTATTTTCACCTGCGCATTTAGCCTCTAAACTGGGTATACGTTCCTTGTGGATCAAAGATGAAAGTCGCAATCCCACGGCTTCATTTAAAGATCGTGCCAGTGCCGTGGTAGTTGGCCGAGCCTGTGAAATAAAAGCCGAGGTTGTGGTCACGGCCTCCACCGGCAATGCTGGAGCAGCTCTGGCGGGGATGGCTGCTGCAGTCGGTCAGAAAGCCGTGATCTTTGCTCCACGCTCCGCCCCGCCGGCAAAAGTTGCCCAACTACTTGTCTTCGGTGCACAAGTGTTGCTGGTCGACGGCACCTATGACGATGCTTTCGATCTCACCATTCAAGCTGCCCAGGAATATGGATGGTACTGTCGCAACACCGGTTACAACCCCTTCACAGCGGAAGGGAAAAAGACCGCTGCATTTGAGATATGGGAGTGGGGGAAAAGAGAGTTGAGAGGAGAGAATAGAGAACCGGGAAGAAAGAACAGTGCGTCGTCACAACTCTCAATCTTTGTCTCCGTAGGGGATGGTAATATTATCTCGGGGCTGCACAAGGGATTTAAGGATTTGCTGGCACTGGGTTGGCTTGAGCGGATACCACGCCTTTTCGGCGTGCAAGCCGAGGGTTCGGCAGCGATCGCCAATGCTTTTCATGCCAGTACCGAGATTATCCACCCTGTTTCTGCGCATACCCTGGCTGATAGCATCTCCGTCGATCTGCCGCGTGACGGCGTACGCGCCGTGCGTGCGGCGCGTGAGACGGGTGGTTCGTATGTGGTTGTGAGTGATAATGACATCCTGGTCGCGATCGTAGAATTGGGAAAGATCGGCATCTTCGCTGAGCCGGCTGGTGCAGCCTCCTACGCCGGGCTTGTGAAAGCTGTGAGCCTGGGGTTGATAAGCCCGGATGATCCGGTCGTGGTGATCAACACCGGCAGTGGCTTGAAGGATGTGAAAGCCGCCATGCAGGCAGTGCCTGAAGCGCCAGTGATAGAACCGACGCTCAAGGCGACAAAGAAGGTATTAAAATTATAACTATGACTCCTACTTTTTCTATCGTAGCCCCTGTTTATAACGAATCAAAATCTCTCCCTGAGCTTTACCGGAGAGTAAAAGAAGTGATGGATTCGACCGGTGAACCCTGGGAACTGCTCCTGGTCGACGATGGGTCTACCGATGGCTCAACAGAGTTGATGCGCGAGCTCAACCGACAGGATTCCCGCGTCCGTCCGGTGATATTCTCGCGTAATTTCGGCCACCAGATCGCAGTAACCGCGGGCCTGGATTACGCTCTCGGTCAGGCGGTTACGATCATTGACTCTGATCTGCAAGACCCTCCTGAGGTTATCCTGGACCTGATCGCCCGCTGGCGCGAAGGTTATGAGGTTGTTTTTGCTATTCGCAAAGAGCGTGAAGGCGAGAGCTGGTTTAAACTGTTCACCGCCACCCTCTTCTACCGGATGATCTACCGTATTACGGATGTCGATATTCCTCTGGATGCTGGGGACTTCCGTTTGCTGGACCGCAAAGTAGTCAACGTCCTCAAACAGATGCGTGAGCGCTACCGGTTCTTGCGCGGCATGTCTGCATGGGTGGGTTTTCGTCAGATTGGCGTGCCGTACCGCCGGGCGGCCCGTTTCGCTGGGAAGACCAAATATCCTTTTAGGAAAATGTTCCGCCTGGCGCTTAACGCGGTCACCGGTTTCTCGTATTTTCCACTTCAGCTTGCCAGCTATTTAGGCTTTATATGTGCCGGGATCAGTATCCTGGCGATCCCGGTCGTGGCTATCCTGCGTCTGGCAGGTTCCGCAGCCTTTTTTGGACAGGCTACCACCCTGATTGCGGTGCTCTTCTTAGGAGGTGTGCAGTTGATCTCCCTGGGGATTTTAGGGGAATATATCGGCAGGCTGTATGATGAAGCCAAAGGGAGACCCTTGTATATCATTCGAGAAGAACCACCGGGTCAGGACAGGTAAATAATAGGGATACTGATCAGCGACCAGGGATTGTTTGATCGCTGGCTGCTTGAGGAAGTCCTCTTCAGTACGAAAGAAAGGAGTTTTCACGATGATATTTTTAATATTGTCCCTGTTGATTATCGCGCTGGTTGTCGTCTTTGCTGTGCAAAATACAGCTCTCACGACCGTCCACTTTTTCGTTTGGACATTCCAAGGCTCATTAGCGCTCATCCTTCTGATCGCCTTATCTGCTGGCGTGCTCATAAGCCTGCTGGTATCTCTACCCACGATGGTGAATAATAGATTGACCCTCAGATCCCATAAGAAAAAACTGGTGGAACTGGAGGCCAACCTTTCCGATCATAAGGGGAAGCTGGAAGAAGCAGAGCGAAAATTGAAAGAGCAGGAAAAAGTGAAGCAGGAAGGAATAAACCCTCCCCAAAAACCTGCCTAACGTTCCGCTATATTGAGCCTTAGTTCCATATCGATTGGATATCTATATTGGATCACAGGAGTCATAATTCCATGGTCATTGATCTCACACTTCATCCCGACCGTCGCCTTCATGCGATCCAGCGTGTACGTGAGCGCAACATTATTATCCCCACCTTTGCTCAAATGAAGAACCCCGACCTGGTCCCTACCAGGGTGAAAGAGGAGCTCCATAAGATAGGGCTATGGGA
>CAZPWU010000148.1:0-6063 GCA_964590325.1 uncultured Anaerolineaceae bacterium
TGGATTTGCTCACCGAGGTGCGCTTCCCCAACATGGATTTGTCACAATTATCTTTGGTAGGGTTCTCCCAGGGTACGGCACTGTCTTACACATTTGCCCTGATGTGCCCTGAAAGGGTAACCGCTGTAGCTGGTCTGTCGGGCTTCTTGCCCGAAGGAGCATTTGATCTGGTCTCAAGCCGACCGTTACTTGGAAAACGTATTTTCATTGCCCACGGCACCCGTGATGAACTCGTATCCGTCGAACGAGCACGCCTGGCTGTGGAATTACTCAAGCAGGCTGGCGCCCAGGTTACCTATTGCGAGGATGATGTAGGGCATAAGCTGAGTACGTCCTGCTTTCATGGGCTCCAGGCGTTCTTTAGCTCTATGTCTGACACTTTTATCGTCTAAAGGTGTGGGGAGGGTCAGGCTTTTCTGTCATCAAGTCGGTGGACAATCCAACTCATCCTAACCCTAATTGTGAGCTCACACCAATAAAGAATAAAGAGAAAAAAACTCTTCCTCTCTGTGGAGATTATAATGGCACAGAAGAACCTAAAATCCATTCTTAGCTTACCTCAATCAACCGATATCTGGTATCTTGGCAGCCGGCAGTTGCGCGTCTGGATAACACCCAAAGACAAAGAACCTCATCGCCCATATTTGATGATAGTGGTGAATTTGGGTACTGGCCTCATGCATGACCTTGCCTTGACTGAGCTTCCCCCGTCGCCGTCCGATGTTGAGAAGTTCTTATTTGCGAACATGAAAAAACCAAAGAAAGAACTCCAAACCAAACCGCTGCGGCCAGCGCAGATCTTTTTCGAGGATAATAGGCTGCAGAGAGGGGTCGCGGCAGCCCTACAGGCAGCTGGTGTACAAGCAAAGTACCGTCCTCAAAGTGAATTACTCATGGATCTTGTCAAAAACCTTGAGAATCATCTGCGCGGGGAGCGACCCGAGATACCGGGGTTGTTATCTCAAAAGGGGATAAATCCGAAAATCATGGGTAATCTGTTCGCCGCCGCTGCCGACTATTATCGCGCCTCGCCTTGGATCTGCTTAGCGAATGAGGATATCTTGTCAATTCGCGTTCTTCCTCAAAAGGAGCCTTTCTATGCGATTGTTATGGGCCGGGGCGGTGTGGAATATGGTCTGGCACTGTATCAGACCTGGGAGGATGTGGAACGTAACTTCCAGCCTAAAGACCATCCGGAAGATTGGATGCCTCTCACAGGTGCCCACTCCTTTCTCTATAATGATATTACCGAGGTTCCATTCGATGATGTGGATGCAATTATTAAATATGGCTGGGAGGTAGCTGACCAACAAGCTTATCCAGTGCCTATGATTTACATACCTCCTGATCAGGTTAAACGCCCAGGTCGAGAGGAGATTCTTTGGTACGAAGCTGCCTTACGGGCCATCCCGGTTTTTGTAAAGGAGCATTTAAAGGTGGACGAGCAGGGGCAACTCATTCCATCTGAAGCCCAGATTCCAGTCCAAATTTTTTCTGGTCTGGTTACCGTCGAGATTAAGACCCCCGCTGGAGAACTGCCCAAGTCCGGAACTTGGGGGGTCCAATTAGAGAGTTCCGAAGAGGAAGGCGAAGCAGAGCCATCTTTCGACCGGCGGGCGATGGAAGGAGAGATGACCCGTTTAACGATGGATATGGGCGCAGAGGGAATTAGCGACTCGCAGGTGCAAAAAGCGCAGGCCCTGATGTACCAGGCCTGGGAAGAGAGGAATCCCGCAAAACGGATTAACCTGGCTTATCAGGCGCTCCGTGTTTCAACCAATTGTGCCGATGCTTATGTCTTGCTTGCTGAAGAAGAAGCTGGCACTCCTGAACATGCTCTGCGACTCTATGTGCAGGGCGTCGAGGCTGGCAAACGCGCCTTGGGTGAAGATTACTTCAAAGAGAATGCAGGCCATTTCTGGGGGCTTCTGGAAACCCGGCCCTATATGCGGGCGCTGGAAGGAGTCGCACACTGTGAATGGATCCTAGATAGAAGAGAGGAGTCTCTAGGACATTACCAAGAACTTTTACGCCTCAATCCAGGCGATAATCAAGGCATCCGGTATGTTTTGACAGATCTTTACCTGGGATTGAACAAGGAAAAGGAACTTACAAAACTGATCCGGCAATACAACGAAGATTGGACCTCTGTTTGGCTTTACACACAGGCCCTGCTGGCCTACCGAAAGGGCGGTGAAAATGAAAAAGCCAACCGGGCTCTGGACGCGGCGCTCGAGCAGAACCCCTTCGTGCCAGGCTACCTGATAGGCAAGAAGCGTGTCCCCGGCCACTTACCGGATTACATTGGATGGGGTGATGATACCGAAGCTGCCAATTATGCGGCTGACCATCTGAACTACTGGCGGCAAACCCCTGGTGCAGTCGAATGGGTGAAACGGCGCTTCTCCGATGTAGGCCCAAAGCTGATCAAGCCCCAAAAAGACCAGAAACCGAGTGAGAAGCCCAGGGTGCCTTCCATTTGGGCGCAGCAACTCACCGAAGACCAACTTGCCACAACCGAAACTTTAGCCCTGCGACGGGACATGCTATCGCTGCTCACCTACCTGCGCGATCAGCGAGTAACCGGCACCCAGGCTACCGGAAACCTGCCGCTCAAAGCGGTGCGCGAGATCTCTTCTCACTTCGTTTACCCGCCAAAGCTTGAAGAAACCATCGGGGATCGTACCTTCCGCATTCGCAGCGAGGCGGATGTTTGGCCGCTATACTTCCTTCATCTACTGGCTGCAAACGGCGGTTTAATCGAAGGAGGACTGGCGCGGCGCTGGCGGCTCACACCCGAGGGAGACAAGTTTATGGCAGACCCGCCACCCGCTCAAATATGGACTATGTTCGCCGCGTGGTGGAAAAAGACTAACTGGATTGCTGCCTTTCCATTCGAGGGGATGGGGGAAGGATTGCCAGTCCGTTTTAAACAGATTACCCTCAAGCGCCTGCTGAAACTGTCAGTCGAAGAGTCTGTCCCGTTTGAACCGTTTGCCGAGCGGCTAATTGAAGGAAGTGGTCTGGTGTGGCCAATTGCCGATCAGAAGATGGCTCGGGACATTCTACATTCTGCTATTCAGCGTATGGTCATCTTGCCGTTAGCTGATTTTGGAGTCTTGGTGACGGAGTATCAGATGCGTGAACAGGGCGGTTATGAATTCCGGGATTTGGTTGCTTTTCGTATTACCCGATTTGGCAAAGGATTGTTGAAAACATTGAATTAACCAAAACGATCAAGCAAGACCATCCATAGGGACATATGCCAAGAAAACATCGTAAGAAACGCCAACACCAGGCCACCCAACCGGGGTCTTCCCCTGAAAACAGGCCCTTTTCACCGGTTGCACAAGCAGTGGTTGAAAAAATTGCCCTAGGGGGGGTGAACTATCTCGAAAGCAATTTCGTGCGCATCATGCTGGATTCATACGCTTTGGCTACAGAACCTGAGTTCACCGACTTATATTTTGACGAAGAGAAGGTAATCCCGGTTACCGGGAAATTTATGAAAAAGTACACAAAGCGGCTCGAGGTGGCTGCCCGAAAGGGACAGGATGAACAACAACAAGTGATGGACCAGATGCGGATCGAAATCATTGATGAACTCGCCACCCCATTATTTCGAAAAGAGGTGAAGCACCGGCTGAAGCTCATGAGCGAACGGTTAATGGCTACTTCCAAAAAGAAGAAATTGGAGATCGCCTTCCTCCTCGAGCCGATTCTGAGTATGAAAGAAATACCTTGGGGCGTGTGCGGCTTGATTATTGCCGTATACAGCAAGACTTTTGAGCAAACCTTGCAGGAATATGAGCAGGAAAAGGGAATTTTTGGCGAAATATCCAAAATGCTGGAAGGGGGTAATCCGGCTGATATCCTGGCTTACCTCGAAGATCCGGAAAAGTCTGCGGCGCTCGTGGAGAAGTTGAAGACCAAACCTGAGCTCCACCGCCGTCTCGAAAACCAGTTGGGAAAGGAAGTTGATGAATTTGAGGAAGCCTTATGGAAGGGCATCTTAAAAATGGATCTCTTCACAGAAGAGGAATTGCTAATCTCATTTAATCACCTGCAAGAAATAATTGAGGCTGATCAGGTAAACCTCTCAACTGCTGACAGAAAACAGGTAACTGTCATGTTTGCAGATATCTTGCGCCAGAGCATTGTGGAAATAATGACCCCTGAGCGCATTATGCGCATGAAAGCTGATCTCGACAAGATCTTTAAGAGGTGGCTGCGAGAAAAGAATAGGTGGGCGGTAGCCATCCAGGCAGAGACTTACTGGTTGGACGAGATCGAAGTCGTTGATAATCGTTTTTTATTCGCGGTTTTTGTAAGCCAGGTTCGTAAAGTAATGGAAGCACACGTTTCAGAAAGCAAGCATCAGGACTCTTGAAATGGACGATTGGGAGTTTGCCATATTCAAGTGGAGTGACGGGCACGACGATCCAGATGAGCGGTTTTTCCCAAGATAGTAAGGAAGTGGATGTCACAGCACAAGGGATAATGAGCTGGATTGAAAGCATGCCCTGTATGAAGAGGATCTCTTTATGTGTTTACCCATCCCACAAGTAGATCGATTTTATTCCTTTTGGAAACCGCTGCTCAATTTTATTAACGAGAGACTTAAAGTAATTCCCAGCCTGTTGGACTCTAATGCGGATTTTCAGCTGTCTGCTCAGGATGCTGCGAAAATCCGGAGCAGACTCTGGGCAAATGACTCCCTTCTTGAAACCTTCATCGCCCAAAATCCGGCCAATTTTAATCATAGGGATCTTGACGTTGTCAGGAGTTGGAAATACCGGCGCCATGGGGATTTTTACATTTTCAAGCATCTCAAAAATTTCTCGATCTTTATCGCTGCTGAAAGAAAATCAGAAGTTTTTGCTGTCAAAGGGCTGTACAGCCCTTTTGAGGTGGTCATCGGCCCTCATTTACCCGTGCTGGTAAAAGCAGTTCTTTTACCATTCGAAAATGACATTATTTATGATAGTCTTCTCCAGCCCTACAATATCATATTTGGTGGCGGTATTCGGAGAGATTTGAAATCGATCTACGATGATGCCAAAGAGTGTGGGGATATCATCGGAGACTTAATGGCGGTAAAGCACACCAACACCCACGAAGAACAGATCTCAAAGGCCGAAGCGACGAACGCCAGAGTGTTGGAAGCGTTCCGTAAACATCTCTACAAGTCAGGTCTTAGTCCAAGTATCGTTGAACGAGATGTTTCCGCCGTAGATACCCTTTTCAGGAAACATCTGATAAACAAGCCGGAGGTGCATTCCCTGCGCATGGTAGAGCCGAAAGAGGTAAGCGATTACCTTTCCTGTCTCCCGGAAGAGGGTCGTCGGACAGTAATCACTGGACTAAAACGCTTTTTTAGGTTTCTTTTCGAAACAGGACGGATGGAATGGGCAGATGATATTATCGATATACTAAGAAGTAAATGAAGCTTAAAAGCAGTGATTGAAATATACAGGCCAGTTGCTTTTATTAACTCTATTGGATTAGCCCATAAACCATTTCGGCTAGCTCATTGGTATTATTAACCGAGATCCCACCTGATATTCCCCGCGCGGGCGTAGGGAGGGTTAGTTTATTTTAAAAGTTAAGGAGTTCAAAATTTGACCGACCATCAGTTATAAAATACGACCTATATAATCTGCTTCATTATCTTTGCTACGGCTTGAAATACTGGGGATTGATCACCCAGTTCTACCAGGGGACGTCCGCTGAACTCGAAGGTTGTCAGCTCATCGTCTGATGGGACAATGCCAAGGAGGGGGATATCTAATTTATCGACCTGTTCTTCGAGTGCCGGTGGGATCGGTCCAGTTAATCTGTTTAGCACCAGGTAGGTGTTCTCAATATGAATGTCCAATTCATGCCGGAAGTCAGCGATGCGCCCAGCTGCGACAATGCCGCGCTGGGTTGGATCGCTGATGACTAACAAGTGTTGCACATCGCGGGTGGTACGACGGCTGAGATGCTCCATACCCGCCTCGTTATCGATCACCAGATAGCGGTAGTTCTTGCTGATGGCGTCAATGACCTCACTCAGGTTAT
>CAZPWU010000149.1:0-6009 GCA_964590325.1 uncultured Anaerolineaceae bacterium
CTGGGGACTCGTCCGCCGCCCTACCGGTGGGCGTGCCATCCTGCACACCGACGAGCTGACCTATGCTGTTATCGGACCTCACAGCGATCCACGCCTGTCTGGTAGTGTAATTGCGAGCTACCAGCGTCTCGCAGCAGCGCTTCTAAAAGCTCTAAGCCTGTTGGATATACCCGCTCAGGTGAATGAAGTCGTTACTAATGAGAGAAATGCAAAAGGACCGGTGTGTTTCGAAGTCCCTTCCAATTATGAAATCACGGTCAATGGTAAAAAACTAATCGGTAGTGCCCAAGCACGCCGCAAGGAGGGTGTGCTTCAACACGGTTCACTTCCCCTATACGGCAACTTGACTCGCATCATTAAAGTCCTGGTCTATTCCAACGAGTCAAAACGAGCCGACGCCGAAAGTAGATTACGGGTACATGCAACCACAGCCGCTGAAATTCTAGGGCAACCCCTGACCTGGGATACCGCAGCAAAGGCCTTTAAAGCAGCATTTACGGAAGTTCTAAACCTGGAATTGTCAACTGGCGACCTAACCCCATCTGAACGCTCGCGCGCGGCTGAATTAGTTACCGAGAAATATGCAAATCCCAAATGGACGGAAAGGGTTTAGGGTGTAGGAGTCGCTTCAATAAAGATAACTTCAGGGAAGCCTATAGAACCCAATAAACGCTCAAGGTAATTTTTTGCATTTTGACGCGCCTGATCCAGAATGCCATCTTCGATAGCCCCCCTTTTAATTTCGTCCTCAGCTGCTCTTCGAGCAGCCGTTTCTAAATTTATATCTCCTTTAGTCAGCAGGCCAGTCTCACGGTCATAGACATAAGATTTGTCATTGTCTAACGTGGCGATAAAAACCTCAGGGACCGGTAGGCATACATATAGGACCCCATTCTGCACCTGTAAATCCTGTGGACTGAGTTTCTCCAGGTCCACCCCGGCAATAACCACCCCATGAGCGACGAATAACAAGCGATCACCAAACAGGCTGCCAAACAACCCCTGCCCCGTTTCAGCCGTGATCACCTTTTCTATAGAATATTGGATAGTCTCCAAGCGAGCCAATGTGCGGACCTTAGACACAATCGTCACCGGGTCTGGCAGGACGGTTGGCGTCGGGTGTAGGACCTGGGAGACTTGTGTGCCTAAATTACTGGCCAGGTCATTGACCGGTTGCAGAGCTTCACGAGCATTTTGAGCGCTCTGGCGTATTACCAGTGTGACTGCCAGAGCCATCATGCTCAGGATAAGTAATGCACCGATCACCAGGACCCAGATTTTGTTATTGTCGTTATTCATGTGTGCTATTATACTTTACATACCTATGTCTCTGGGTCTACTCACCTTACACTTTTATTTGCCGGGCTGTACCTCTTTAAAAGAGAAGCGCAGCCGCTTGAAACCACTCATCGCCCGACTGCACCGGGAATTTAATATATCCGTAGCTGAAATCGGCCAACAGGATGCGTGGCATGAAGCTGTCCTGGCCTGCGCCCTGGTCAGCAACGACAACGGGCATACCCAACGCTCCCTACAGCAGTTGACTCGCTGGATCGAACACAATTGGCCCGATATCACACTGATTGATGAAAAATTAGAGATCATATAGGGCATATCGTAAAAATTTAAGAGTTAGATGTAAATTTTTCTATGCGGAAGAGGATAATATGGATTTACAACTGAAAGGGAAACGCGCCCTGGTCACCGGCGCAAGCCGCGGATTGGGATATGCAACCGCCAAAGTGCTGGCTCAAGAAGGCTGCCGGGTTGTTATCAATAGCCGCGATGCTGAAAAAATAACCGTAGCCGCTCGCAAAATAGCTGAAGAAACCGGAGCTGAAGTCATCCCCATACCCGGCGACATTGCAGACCCATCCATCCCTACGAAACTTGTTCAACGAACCATAGAAGCTTTCGGAGGTTTGGATATACTCTTTACCAATTCCGGAGGGCCACCTCCGGGTAAATTTGAGACCTTTGATGACCAAAGCTGGCAGAAAGCCCTGGAATTAAACTTGATGAGCCATGTACGCCTGATCCGCTCCGCCCTACCCTATCTACGCCAATCCCCAGCACCCAGCGTACTGGCTGTCACATCGTATTCTGTCAAGCAGCCCATCCCTAACCTGGTACTGTCTAATAGCGTGCGCGCTGCCACCGTGGGCTTAATAAAAACTCTGGCGTTAGAGCTCGGCTCCGATGGTATCCGTTTCAACTCCATCTTACCGGCCTGGACCGAAACAGAGCGGGTCTATGACCTGATGAACAACCGTGCCAGTACTAATAGCACAACCATCGAAGAAGAAATCGCCAAACAAGCCAAAGATAGCTCCTTAGGGCGCATGGGAACCCCCCAGGAGTTCGCCAACGCGGCGGTATTCTTGTTGTCGCCAGCCGCATCCTATATCACCGGCGTCATGCTGACTGTTGATGGAGGCATGTACAAGGGAACATTGTAAAGAGGAAAGATGAATGACTGAGGGAGAGAGTTTTCACTTTTTTATTTGCCTCAAATCATAAATTCCCGGAATCAGCCGGGTAACTAGGTGGTAATCGGGATATTGTAGAAGCAATTACTGCAGGTGAAGCAGGATTTTCCCCTTAGACCAAAGGTCTTCCAGGCGATAGTAATCTCGCCGGTCTGGGGAGAACAGGTGCATGATAATATCACCAAAGTCAACCAGCAACCAGCCGTCTCGAGGTAAACCTTCGAGCCGCCCGCGCAGATCGTGAGCCTTATGTACCTGGTCAATTGCAGCGTCAGCTAAGGCTTCTAACATACGGTCACTGGTCCCAGAACAGATTACAAAATAATCGGCAAAAGATGAGATATCATGAATGTCCATCAGGATGATATCTTCCCCCTTTTTATCTTCCAAGGCATTGACAATAGTATGTGCGATTTCTATGTTATCCAGAATTCACCTCGTGTATGATTCGTTACTTCTCGGGATAAAACCTTCGTCGTAGATATTAGCGGAAAAAGGGTAAGCAGGTACATAGACCCTTTCCACGGTAAATCCCAGAGACCCGAAATTATTCATGCAATGGCGTCGTAAATATCCGGGTATAGATGGCGCCTTTCGGTTTTAAATCACTCTTATAAAGATGGACCTCGCGAATCTGGGCGACACCCAGGAAGCCAACCTTTATCGAATCCAGGGCTTCTCCGATTTTTCGCACCTCTTGGGATGTAGCATTGCGTGAGACGCGCCCCATCGTGAGATGAGCGGAAAAGGGTCGATCTTCGCGTGCATAACCCAGGCGTTCCATCTCTGTTTCGATGCCGCACTGTAAGCTTCCCAGCTCAGGGGGAGCTTCGACACCTACCCAAACGACGCGTGGTCGGTGAATGGTTGGGAAAGAACCAATCCCTCCCACACTGATTTCAAATATACGGTGACCAGCAACTTCAGCTTGCAGGAGTTTCTTCAGCATTTCCAGATTGGTTAATGAGACATCCCCTAAGAATTTAAGCGTCAGGTGGATATTTTCAACGGGCGCCCAACGAACAGGTGCTTCTCCCAAGCGCTGGCGGATCTGCGCCGACACCTGCTCCAGGCGTTGATATATCTCAGGCGTCAAATCGACTGCAATAAAGGCACGAATGACTGACACTTTAATCGCTCTCTTTATATGAAAACCCATCGGTCTGTGGATGAAAATCTAGCCGGCTCAACCTTGTCAATCATTTTTTGGGATAGCGGTCTCAATGGCCTTTTTAAACTCCAGGAAGGTAACTGGCTTGGTCAGGTATATAGAAGCACCCATCTCCATGCCGGTTTTAATATCTCCAGGCAGGCTTTTAGCAGATATCACAATGACCGGGATATGCATCAGTGTTGGCTGACTCCTGATAAACCTCAGCACCTCAAGACCCGAAACATCTGGCAGCATTAAATCGAGTATAACTCCGTCGGGTTTCTCCTGTGCAAGCATGCTGATCGCAGACTTGCTGCCATAAGATTTGAGCACACGATATCCGCTCAGTCGCATCATCTCGGCAAACATCTCGACCGTGTCTGGCTCATCCTCGACAATCAGAATTGTCTTGTTGACGGTTTCATTAGTGGTCCTATCGGCTGGCACCATCCAGGGTTTACTCCACAGAGCAGATGTAATCAAGCGTCGTAATAATGAATAATCTTCATTTCTAAAATAGCACAAGATGGTCTAGAAAGCAAGAGGATAAATAAAATTTCCATACTCAAGGGAAGTTTAACTACTCGGGGCGAGAGCGGTTGTATGCCTCGGGTGTATCCAGGTCCTGAAGCACGGAACCGGTATCGACCGGTAGATAGTGAATCTGGGAGGCATGGGTATTGAGGAAATCGCGCAGCGTGGAGGGTGGCCGCATGTCGTAAATGGCTTGCCAGAGGGAGCGCGCCAATAACCAGGGATGCCCGCGCCGCATTCGGTAAGAAGGCACGACCAGAGGAGCGTGGGTCATCTGGTAAGTAGTGAGTATATCCTGCACGACCTGGGACTCTACCTGAGGTTGATCTCCCAATGCTAATAATGCCGCCTCAAATTGCTCCTCCAGAGCTGAAAGGCCTATCTGAAAGGAGAGTAACATATCGCCTTCTACGTAGCGCGGGTTGTATACCAGTTTTACCGGCAACCCCTCCAGCGCTGTCTCCACTTCATCGTGTACCCCACCGACAACAGCCACAATATGACCCACCCCCGCTGTAGCAAGAGTGTTGACTACCTGTCCGATAACTGTAGTCTGGCCCCAGGGCAAAATCATTTTTGGGCATCCCATTCGAGTGGATTGGCCAGCAGCCAGGACAATCGCAGCGATCATTCCGTCTCCATCGATAACAGTTTTTGATAATCCTCGGGTGTATCCACATCCAATAAAAGGCTCGGATCATGCCACGGTAGCCACATCACAGGATAACGGGAAAATAATGCTCGACCACCGGTGTCACCGGTGAGAGAGAGGAGATCGGCAAAGGTTACCCTATCGAACATAACCGGATTACCCCGTTGCCCATCTATTAGAGGCGCTATGATTGGTGATAATGTCTGGGAGTGCAACTCGACCAGGGCGCGCACCAATGTAGTCGGGATTTGGGGTTGATCGACCAGGAAAAAGACGGCCGCGCCAGTTTGCGCTGGGAGAGCCTGCAAACCCTTTTGCACTGAAGTGCTTTGACCATATTGCCAATCTGGATTATCCACCAAACTCAGCCTGGTATCAACCGGATATCCCACCTGAATAGCGGCTCTGACTTCCTCAGCATGTGCACCGATGACGACGACCACTGCGCTGAGACCGGTCTGTAAGGTAGTCCTCACAATATGATGGATAAATGTCTCCCCTTTCCATGTGAGAAGCTGCTTGGGTCGTCCAAAACGATGCGATTCCCCAGCTGCCAGGACGATACCGGCCACAGGTTCGTATACGGCATAGACTTGAGGGAGTCCCCCATTTCTCCTGACGACCCCCGCTAAACCCGGGACGCTGGATTCTCCCTGCATTCCAAATGATGCCAGGCAGGCGATAACAACAGACGCATAGTCAGGAAGGAGCATCGCAGCCAGCGACTGCCCCTGCGCCTGGAGTTCAGGTGTATCAGCCTGGTTAAGAAGGGCAATACGCTTAGCACCTGGTGGTATATTCTTTAACCCTCCGGAAGTGTGGGTTAAAACATTAGCCAGTGCTTCTGGGATGATTATCTCGCCAGGCAATAGTCCCGAGAGATCCGCAAATTGGTCAGGACGGTGCACCCACTCCGAAGAGAGCGGTTTCCCCAGGGCTGATAACCCTGCCACGACAAGTACTGTATCAACGAAAAGGGGGATGGACGGCTCATGCCCGGCAGGTGCTTTGACCGGTCGCTGACGCGAGCCATCCGCTTCGATGAGCAAAGGAACATGATAAGCATCTGCCAGCCCCTTGATGCGTTCTAATGTCAGGGTATCCAACCCTGCAACTCGATCCGCCTCACTCTCAGGACCGGTTAACAGGGTCACACCACCCGGCAGGTTCGCCTCTAAAGG
>CAZPWU010000150.1:0-6009 GCA_964590325.1 uncultured Anaerolineaceae bacterium
TTGATTGCGATTGGGTTGATGCCTCGTTTGTTTTATCCATATGGGTATCATGGTACCTTAACTAAGAAAAGTAGGCAAGTGATATGCAATTAAATTTCCTTGACTTCTGTCACTGGTAAATGTATGATGTAAATGAAGACATAATATGAGCGGAGACATGCAATCTTATGGTGGTTGATCCAGAAGAACTCCGTCTAGCCATGCGTCATTGGGTAACCGGTATTTCGGTTGTTACCACTCAATATAAGGGCGTGAAACATGGGATGACGGTAAGCTCATTTTCATCAGTGTCCTTATCTCCACCATTAGTGGTGATATCATTGGAACAAACGACGCGTACACATAACCTGATATCTAAATCCGGACAATTTGGTATTACTATTTTAAGCAGCTCTCAACAAGATATCTCTGAATGTTTTTCCGGAGGTATCTGTGATGAAGAAAACCGATTTGCAAATATCGAATCATACACATTGATAACCGGAGTCCCATTTATACCTGGGGGATTAGCCTGCTTCGATTGCCGTGTCGTTTCCAAGCATACTGCCGGTACCCACACTCTTTTCATTGGAGAAGTTTTAGCTGTCCAATCTGGAGATGGCAGGAGCCCATTAATTCACTATAACCGGGCTTATCGTAAATTACAGGAATGATGCCATAGGTGGTGCAAAAATGATACCAGATCAGCTGACTTCAGAAGAGCGCAGTGTTTTATTACACTTAGCGCGTCAGTCCTTGGAAAAAGCTGTTAAAGGAGAAATATTACCTGCTCTAGATACCAACGCTATTCCTTCCAGCCTTCTTGCACCAGGAGCAACATTCGTTACCCTGACGAAGAGGGGTGAGCTACGGGGTTGCATCGGCGCTCTTGAGGCCCACCAACCTCTCGTAGAGGATGTGCGCGAACATGCAGTAGCTGCAGCTCTTCAAGACTATCGTTTTCCTCCGGTTCAACAGGAAGAAATATCTGATATCGGTATAGAAATTTCAAGGTTAACAACCCCACAACCATTAGAATATACAGGCCCAGATGATTTGGTCAGTCATTTACGCCCGGGTGTTGATGGTGTAGTGATCCGCGATGGTTTCCGACGAGCGACCTTTTTACCTCAAGTATGGGAAAAAATCCCAGACCCAAGGGTATTTTTAAGTTACTTGTGCCAAAAGATGGGTGCATCTCCAGATTTGTGGATGCATAAGAAATTGGAAGTCCTCACTTACCAGGTGGAGGAGTTCCAAGAGTGAGACATTATATTTAATGGGTTTATAGGTTTACACGTCCTGCCAGTAGGCAAATAGATCGCCGATGGATTGGCGCGCGTAGTTACGCAGGATGGCTTCACCAAAGGACGGTGCTACGGACAGGACAGACATATTAGGGAGGCGTTTTTCGGGGGGTATTGGCACGGTGTCTGTAACGACAATTTCAGAAATCTGTGGGATAGCAGAGATGCGTTCTAACGCGTTACCAATAAATAAGCCATGTGTACACACAATATCTATTTTTTCAATCCCGCTCTCCAAGAGAAGCTGACATAATTCAATGATTGACCCACCTGTGGCAATCTCATCATCATAGATCAAAGCCTGACGGAATCCGCGCACCTGCTTTACGATTAATGGACTGACATGTACCTCAGTATCGGAAATCCGCGTTTTCTCTGCTGAAATCGCCAGCAGTCCTAACTGTCCTGCCAGCCGGGTTGCCGAGCCAGCGCGGCCATAATCCGGTGCGACGACGATTGTTTCATTCGGATCCAGTTTGCGATCTTTAAAATGATTGACGAATAAGCCACGAGCAGTCAGTGGGTCGGTAGGGATGCTGAAGAACCCGTGCACTTGTGGGGAATGCAATGTCATGGTCATGACATGAGTCGCCCCGGCTGTCTGCAGTAAATCGGCTATCAGCCGAGCGGTGATCGAGATACGGGGTGCATTCTTCTTGTCTGAGCGCGCGTATGAGAAATATGGAATAATCGCATGGACTTCGCGAGCAGCCGCGCTGCGTGCAATATCCAGCATCATCAGCAGTTCCAGTAAATGATCGCTGACCGGAGGGATTAGCGATTGTACGATATAAACATTCCGACCGCGTACACTTGAACAAAGCTGGATGAAAAGATTATCATTGCTGAAGCGCGAGAAAATTGTTTTCTCCAGTGGAATCCCCAGATGTTTGGTTATGTCAGCAGCCAGTTGAGGATGTGATCGTCCACTAAAGAAACGGGCGTCGTTCGGGTCGATAAAGAGTGTCATATAACTTTATAGCTGCTCGAATCTAGCAACGTTTAATACGAATAACGTTGCATTCTTTAATCCTGGTTCGGTCGTTGGGATACAGTTATTACGGATGACCTGTATCGCATCGTCTACCTTCTCGTCTTCTAACCCAATCATCAGGGTTGTTGAGCCACGGCGCAAGAATCCTCCAGTGGATGCAATGCGAGTGACACGGAAATTGGAGGTGACCAGAGCACGTGAGACGGATTCGGTGACTTCATCACGTAAGATGACAATAATCAGTTTCATGGTTTATCTCCGGTGGTTTAAAATTCCTCATAGCGTTCCACATCCAGGGTGAAGATCGTCGCACCTCCCACTGTAATGGGGGTAGGAGTCGGCAGCGGTAGGGGAGAACCATCCAGGGGAATGGTTACATATTCGACGCGTGTGCGACAGCTCTTATGCAGAGCACGGGTGATGGCTTCTTCTTGCCCCTCTCTTAAACCAATTAATAACGTAGCGCTGCGTCGGCCGAGGAAGCCACCTGTCGAGGGCAGGCGGGTGACCGACAGGCCTAATTTTGAAAGCGCTTTTATAGCGCTCTCCATGTCCTGTTCCTGTATAACCGCGGCCATGAGGCGATTGATTATTTTTGTTTGTGTCGGTTGGGTCATTCTTACCTCCGGTCACTTATTATTTATTAAGCTGGACGTGTCTTTTTGTTGTTAGCGAATTAGGGCAGGTTCTAGGTTAATAAGATAACTTGTGGATCAGGGTCGGTCACGGTGACAGTTTGCCCACCCGGGAAGATGATATTCGTTTTATCCTTCTGACGTAAAACAGTCAGTCCTCGATATTTTACCGTAACTGGCCATGGAAATGGGTTAAATCCAACTATTGCTACTTTTATGGGCGAGATGATGCGTAAGCCCAGCGTATCCAGGAAAAAACCTATGGGGGCTAACCCTTCCAATGCGTTCTTTTCCCCAATTCCGTAACCCGACTCAGCATGGTAATGCCTGCGAAATGCCCCATCACGTTTCAAGGTTTTAATAATTGCATTCATGATGCGGTTAAACAGCTCTGCAGCTTCAGATCGATAATTATATAAGAGTAATCCCTCACCAATCAACACGTTAAATGGCAAGTGAACAGATTGGGAGGTGTTGAACTCCTCGTTCACCTCAATTGAATGAGCACAAGCACGGACTCCATAGGGACGCCAGAATAGATCTGGATTCGTGATGGTTTTTTTAACCAGGTTTTGGGCTCGTTCCTGATCAGGGATATTAGCCCACAGAGGGAGCAGATTGGTTTGATCCAGTTGTTCATAAGCTGCAGTCTGAAGAGTCACCAGGTCTTCGTCACCAATTCCTTCGATTAAGACATGCTCAAGATCAGTATATATTCGTTCACCGGTAGCTCTACCCAAACCAAAATACCAATGGAATTTTTCGAAGGAAACTTGCTCGATGAGATGCTGACCTGAAGGTGTGATGCCGTGAATGAAAATCCTGGGATGAGGAGTTTTTTCGTTAGCGGCTTGAAGTGAAATTTGTATACGCACCGGTTGTGGATAATGAGACTCGATTATAAGATTACCCGGTCCTTGATGCTCACCGATCGTTACACCCCGAGAAATCTGATGTGAATCGCGATCCCAATAATGGTATGACGCCATCGTCTCATCCCAGGAATCCTCCACGGCGGATTTTATTTTATCGAGGTAAGTTTCTATCAGAGCTTCAGATTCTGGATGTCCGAGTAATTTACCCATTTGAACCAGGGACTGACACTCGCGATATAAAAATGCGCACAAGTCTGGGCTTTCAGCAGTGTAGATATCAATCCCTTGGGACCAGATATGCCAGTGAGTGAAAACTGGGTGGTCATCGAAGCCAGTTTGCATCGGATGATCCCATTCCGGTACACCGTCGCCATCTCGGTCACGTTGTGATGAAAACCAGGAGTTTATAAAACATACCAACCTGGGATATATTTCCTCTAAAAAAACCTGGTCTTCCGTTGACTGGTATATACGCCAGGCCAGGCTGGCTAATAGTGGAGTCGCACACAATTGGCTACGCTGACCGCCCAACCCAGGCTTCCAATCAATGGTCCCGTCCTCCGTTTGGGTTGTCAGGTAATTGTAAATTATTCCCTTTGCTATTTCTGACGCAACAGGCAAGAGCATTTCTATGAGATAATAAGACTCGAGTGGTGCCTGACCGTTCCAGAGGTGATTATGGTCACTACCATCGCCTCGTGGGGAGTAACCCTGGTCCGGCTGCCGGGATAATACAAAAGACGGATGCGGTAAATGTTGCGTGGATCCACTCAATAATCCAAAAGCGACTTTCTGGGACATGGCGAAAGCAATATCCCAATCTATATCCCCGGTATAGATATCAATTTCACTCGAATTAAGAAGATCGATATGCGCTTTTTCGGCATCCCAATTACTCGCTGCAGCATGTTGAGCGCACGTGCAAGAGGCTTCTTTGTCAGGTAAACTTGCTAAAACCCATACCAGTTGTCGAGTACTTACTGGCTGAAGATCCAGGTTTATGGTTAATGATGGGTAAGGTCCTTTTCCCACCTCAGGTCCGCCGGTCATGAAAAGGACGGGTGCCAAATCGCTGGTCTGACCTGCTAGAACAGTTGAGGCCCCCATCTCGAGCGGTGCCATCCGTTGACCCCCTGCGGCAGGTGTCAATAAAGAAGCCCATTCTAGATTGAGTTGCCGTGTGATTGAACCACGGTTCGTTATGTGTAAACGTCCGGTTACCACCTGAGATCCAGGAACCCAATACTCCGCTGTAACGTCTATGTCAGGAAAAGGTGATAAGGTTAGCGATATAAAATTAGGATAAAAGGAATGGATGACGGGCGGAGCATTAAAGGTTGTTGGATCTACCAGCGTGATATCACCCTCTGTGAAGCGCGGGAACAGGCGCATGTTCAAAGCTCGCAGGCCGTATACGGTTTGAAAAGCTAATGCAGGAGGTTCACCTCCACCCAAAGACAGTTCCCATATCTGGTCATTGCAGTAGTCGGTTGGACCCAGGCGGCTATCCGCTGCCAGGGTAAGAGAAACCGGGTCACCTGCTTTCAGGTTCCATTCACGCATGAATGAATTGTAAAGGTAGATGCCATTTAGGTCAAAGGATTTTTTCCAGCATGTTATAATTTTTTCTATCGGTCTGTTTTATGATAGCTACCGATATGAGTAGACCATATTTTCACTGATAACTGTCACTATTCTTGCAACCGAAAGAAAAATTAGGAGCTAAATATGAGTCCTCTTCCAAACCGACCTCGCGGGATGTATTTCGAGGAATTCCAACCCGGTCAGCGAATATTATCTGCTGGACGCACCATCACTGAGAGTGACGTCGTTAATTTTGCGGGTATATCTGGCGATTTTACCCAATTACATGTCGATGCCGAATATAGTAAAACAACGCCCTTCGGTCAGCGTATTGCTCATGGTCTGTTAGGTCTAGCCATCGCATCGGGTTTAGCGACGCAAACCAGCGTCATGGAGGGTACAGTTATCGCATTTCGAGAGATCAACGAATGGAAATTTTCTAAACAGATATTTATAGGGGATACCGTACATGTCGAGCTTGAAGTCAAAGAGACAAAAGCAATCCCACGCCTGGGTGGCGGTTCGGTCGTCATCGAATTGGATGTAAAAAATCAGCACAACGATACGGTGATGAAGGGGAAATGGAACGTATTATTTGCTAACCGTCCAGCGTGATTAATAACATAATGTAATAA
>CAZPWU010000151.1:0-6006 GCA_964590325.1 uncultured Anaerolineaceae bacterium
TAAGGGGAAGCTGGAAGAAGCAGAGCGAAAATTGATAGAGCAGGAAAAAGTGAAGCAGGAAGGATTAAACCCTCCCCAAAAGCCTGCCTAACGTTCTGCTGAATTGGTCATAAATTCCGTGTCATTTGTCCATCTAACAGGATTACAGGAGTCATTTTCTCATGTTCATTGACCTCGCTCTTCACCCCGACCGTCGCCTGCGCGCGATTCAGCGTGTGCGCGAGCGCAACATTATTATCCCCACCTTCGCTCAAATGAAGAACTCCGACCTGGTCCCTACCAGGGTGAAAGAGGAGCTCCATAAGATAGGGCTATGGGACGTCAATCCACGCAACCTGTTCCGCATCACCTGGCACAACCAGCCGGTAGCCTTCGGCGGTGGGTTTGGGAATGTCAATATCCTTGAATTCCCAAAAAGCCTGACGGGCACGGACGCCCGGATTATAGCTCTGGTGGGTAAGTGGTTCCCTACCGGCGCCCACAAGGTCGGCGCGGCTTTCGGCTGCCTCGTGCCAAGGTTGGTGACCGGACAATTTGATCCCACTACTCAAAAATCCGTCTGGCCCTCCACCGGCAATTACTGTCGTGGCGGAGCTTACGACTCAGCCCTGTTGGCTTGCGAATCGATCGCCATCCTGCCGGAGGGCATGAGCCGGGAGCGCTTTGAGTGGCTTTCGAAGATTGCCGGGGAAGTGATAGCCACGCCCGGTAGCGAATCGAACGTGAAAGAGATCTTCGACAAATGCTGGGAGCTGCGAAAATCAGGCCAGGACTTGATGATCTTCAACCAATTCGAGGAGTTTGGCAACTACCTGTGGCACTACGAGGTCACCGGGCATGCCATGGCCGAGGTGCTGGAGAGGGTCATCGGAAGGCGGGACACTTATCGCGGTATGGTCTCAGCGACCGGCTCAGCAGGAACGATCGCCAGTGGTGATTTCATGAAAAAGCTTTTCCCAGCCAGTAAGATTGCTGCCAGCGAAGCCCTGCAGTGCCCGACACTTCTAGAAAACGGTTTCGGCGCTCACCGTATCGAAGGCATCGGTGATAAGCATGTGCCGTGGATCCATAATGTCAAGAATACCGATCTGGTGGTAGCAATCGACGACGCAGCGGTGGTAAACCTGGCACGCCTATTTAATGAGCCATCCGGGCGTGCTTACCTGGTCAGGCAAGGTGTGCCGGAGGCTGTGGTCGGTCAGCTTGACCTGTTGGGTTTTTCAGGCATCTCCAACCTGCTATCAGCCATCAAAATGGCAAAGTACTATGAGCTGGGAGAGCATGATATCCTGCTCACCGTCCTGACTGACTCGATGGAGCTTTACGGCAGCCGCTTACGCGAGATGCGCGCCGAGCTTGGCGAATATACTGAGCTGGATGCAGCAGCCCACTTTGCTCGTTACTTGCTAGGCCTTACGACTGATAATCTAATCGAGCTGACATACGCAGACCGCCGGCGGGTCCATAACCTGAAGTATTTCACCTGGGTCGAACAGCAAGGTAAAACCTATGAGGAGATCCAGGCCCAATGGCATGATACCGATTATTGGGCGGGAGTCCAGGGCCAGGTTCCTGAGATCGATGCCCTGATAGAGGCATTCAACGCGGAAGTTGGATTACAGTAAATAGTATGGGTCTTCTTTCAACATCACTCATCCTGGTGGTGGTGATGAACAGCCCGCGCGATCTGGAAATCGCGCGTCTCCTGGGTTGGTACCGTATCCCGCTGCGTACAGCACCCAAGGTGGTGGCGGTGGACTACCTGGCTTTTTACCAGACCGGGGCTTTCGGTGATGAAAAATGGTGTATACAGTATATTGCGCCGGTGCGAGGCCATGAGTTGACCACGCGTGCTGAACTGTTGAGCGACGAACCTGACCATCCTCACGCACACGAGGAATACTATAAGATCCAGATCGGTCAACTGGAGAGCCTGCCGTGTCCGATCCTGGCTGATAAATGGCGACGCATTACCTTTCTATATACCATCGGCGAATACCTGCTCAACGCTGTGACCATCAATGACCTGATCCTCCACGATGAAGAGCGCCAGGTCCTCTGGCAGTCTCTGCGCGAGTGTGCCACTCAAAGCCAGGCTTATCAGACGGCTGACCTCCCTGATCTTAATCTTGACCCGTCCTTGTTAGCTGCACTCCTTGGGATTAAAGAAGCTGAGGAACCCTATGATCCCAAACCGTCCTGATACCCGGCATTCAACTTTGTAAGTAAGTAACATTAAATGAGTATGAGAAAAACAGGAGAATGATATAATCCCCTCAAAAGGAGGGTCAATGAACATCCACAAAATCTTTTATTTCACAATCTCTTTACTTATCCTTGTCCTTATCCTGATCCCAATTAAAGTTCTATCATCTCAAGTGCCTGTCGATTTGGTGCAGGCTTTACGGCAGCAGACGGATGGGTCTGTGAGCATTTCTTACCATGCCGAAACAGGCAAGGTGCGTTTCATCGGCACTGATCCATCTCACCCAATTCGCCAGCTGGGGAAAATCGATGCCAACACTTCCCCCGAAGATGCTGCCAGGAAGTTCCTGGCTACTTACGGCTCGCTCTTCGGGCTCAGTGATCCTGCCAAAGAGCTTACCGTGACGCAAATACAGTCTGCTGACCAGGGACGTTCCTTCGTGCGCTTCCAGCAGGTTTATAACAAACCCGGCTCGCCAGCCATCCCGGTGATGGGCGGGGAGCTGGTTGTGCAGTTGAATGGGGTGAAGGATGTCGTCTCTGTGAATGGAGAAATCTTACCCGATATCAAAGTCAATCCGACCCCCACAGTCAGCCTGGTTACAGCCCAGCAGCATGCCCTTGTGAGCGTAGCCAGGGATTACGGGATCAGCGTTGATGAGCTGACTGCTACCAGTCCGGAACTGTGGGTCTATAACCCGGCTTTGCTGGATGGGCCAGGGCCGCGCCTGAACGCCTTGGTCTGGCGCATGGAAGTCACAGATCGAAACCTTCTCACCCTGAAAGAATTGGTGCTGGTTGATGCGCACCTGGGGGTTGTAGCATTGCACTTTAATGAGATTGAGACAAGCAAGTCTCGCCAGATTTACGATAATCAAAATAATTCGTCTTACGGGCTGCCCGGACCAAACCTGGTACGCAGCGAAGGACAGCCGCCTTCGGGCATTACCGATGTCGATAACGCCTATGTATACGCCGGCGATACCTATGATTTTTATTGGACCATCCACAGCCGCGACAGCCTGGATGGTGCCGGGATGCAGCTCATTTCTACAGTGCGTTATTGTGCATCGGGATATACCTGTCCTTATCCCAACGCTTTCTGGAACGGCTCTCAGATGGTCTATGGACAGGACTACGCTTCAGCAGCGGATGTAGTGGGTCACGAGATGACCCACGGCGTGACCGACCATGAGTCGCGCCTGTTTTACTTCATGCAGTCCGGCGCCATCAACGAGTCGTTTTCGGATATCTGGGGCGAGTTCATCGACCGCACCTATGTTAATCCCGGTGACAATTGGTTGATAGGTGAGGCCTTGCCAGGTGGTGCCGTCCGCAGTATGAGCAATCCACTGCTCTATGGTCAGCCGGATAAGATGAGCAGCGGTTTATATTATTGCGGATCCTGGTCATCCGCAAATGATAGTGGTGGGGTGCACTATAACAGTGGGGTGGGTAACAAGGCGGCTTATCTTATGGTTGCCGGGGGCACATTTAATAGTAAAACCATCACTCCCCTGCCCGGGGGTATGCCCGAGGTGGCAAAGATCTACTATGAGGTCCAGACTAATTTGCTCACCTCGGCCGGAGATTATGCCGATCTGTACGATGATTTACAGCAAGCCTGCACCAACCTGATCAGCAGCGGTGTTACTACAGCCGCCGACTGCCAGCAGGTGAAGAACGCCATCGATGCGGTGGAGATGAGCCAGCAGCCCGCATCCTGCCCGGCGCCCGAGGCACCGTTATGCCCGGGCGGGCAGGTGCCAACAGATCTCTTCTTAGACAACCTGGAGAATCCCTCCAGCGGAAATTGGACTCATACGGCATACAGTGGGAGCGACCAGTGGTATTATCCCCAGAATTCTAATCCATTCGGCTTTGACGCTACTTATGCGACCAGCGGACAGTATAACCTTTGGGGGTATGATGTCGAGGCCACTGCTGATTACTATATCGCCATGACGCAAAACATCGCCTTACCTGCCGGGACCACTCCCTACCTGCACTTCAACCATGCTTATACTTTCGATTACCCTAATTATGACGGTGGTGTGATCGAGTACTCGACGAATTCCGGCGTAAACTGGTCAGACGCTGGATCTCTTATCATTGATAATGGCTATAACGGCACAATAAATAACGGCTATGGCAATCCTTTGGGTGGGCGTCAGGGGTTCGTCGGTTATACCAGCGGTTACATCTCCTCCCGCCTTAATTTAAGCAGTCTGGCCGGGCAGAATAATGTCCGCTTCCGCTTCCGTATCGGCACCGATAGTGCATACTGGGATTATGGGTGGTTCATCGACGATATCCGGGCCTATACCTGCGCCAGCCCAACGATGACCCCAACTGTGACCAAAACTCCAACAGTGACCTGGACCCCTACAGTAACCCTGACGCCAACCGTGACAATGACGCCCACGATGACACCCATCGGCTTGAAGAAGATTGATCTGCCTTTGGTGATAAAATCGCTATTATCCCCGACCCCGACCTTGACGCCTACCCTTACTGTCACTCTAACGCCGAGTCCTTCATTACCGGGCACGCTAAATGCCGTCGGCGATTCATGCGTTGTTCAGGGCCGAGCAAGTAGCAATTATGGGGATATGGGGGATATGTTGGTGGGCTATGATGAGTACTTTCGTCCCTATATGCGGATCGTTCGCGGCTTGATCCAGTTCGATCTCTCGGCCATTCCCTCTGGCACTTTGATCAATAATGCGGTTTTGAATATTTATTATATGGGATACTGGGATTATCCGGATTACACACGGACGATTACGTCTTATCGGATTAACTCCTATTGGACAGAGATGGGTGTGACTTGGGACAATCAGCCATCGTTTGCTGAATCCTATGGTTCCGTGAATATTGTTGCCAATGACTCCTGGCGTTATGTTTCCCTCGATGTAACCAGCCTGGTACAGGCATGGGTAATTGGAACCTACCCCAACTACGGTGTCATGTTGCGTGGCCCTGAAGTTTCAGGATCTGACTCCTCGTGGCGTGAATTTGCTACCCGCCATGGCAGCTATGTACCTCAGTTGGTTATCACCTATACTGGAGCTACCGCTGTTGCCGCGGCTCGAACGAATCAGGAGATCCTGCCTGAAAACAACAATCCGTTAAGTATCGCGAATGGTGAGAACGTTTGTCAGGATCAATTCACTCTGGTTAAGTGTTTCGTCCACCGATGATCGCTAGATCGATAGGTATCACTGAATATCCATTTAGGGATGCGAGACCTCCTCCGTGTGCTCTTGCTTATCAGGAGGATGACCTATGGATCCCTTTTGGTATCGCCTTGTGGTATTTTACCTGTTGATAGGATCCGACCTGGAAATAGCCCCGGCTCCACAAGTTCCGTTAGAGGAAATTCATACCTGCAAGTTTAGACTGGATGGCAAGTGTGAGAATTATGTCTAGCTACCTTTGATACCCGGTTAAGATTGGTCTCTCCACTGAACTGTGATCCATACTGCCTCTCCCTCCTATAGAAATCTAGCTGGCTGGGAGATGTCCGAAAATTTGGGCGGCAATCTGTTTCATTATTTACGATACGATTAACTACTCAGAGGGAGGCTATGTTTAAAATGTGATTGTAAGAAGATGTACTTTAGGTACATGCCCATCGTTAAACCTGGCAGCCCAAGAGACCGGTAGCAGTCAGATCATTGATGAGATGGGGAAGGTGACCATCTACCGGTAATCTATCTTAAGGGACAAAACTGTTAAGATGGGTAGAGGCGCAGGTTTTCGCTGTCTCCCCATCTGCGTTTAATCCGCTCATTGCTT
>CAZPWU010000152.1:0-6004 GCA_964590325.1 uncultured Anaerolineaceae bacterium
ATCCTGCGCATGCGGCGGGCGCTGGAGGAATACAAGATCATCGGCGTGCGCACCAACATCCCCTTCCACCAACACCTGATGGACTCGCACCGCTTCATGGGTGGGCAGTACGACACCCGCTTCGTTGAGGAGCGTTTCTCGATGGATGCCGCCGAGGACGAAAAGGACTCTCATCCGGATATCGCCGCCATCCTGGCGACCCTGGTCACCCACCGCAGGGCACAGCGCGCCGCGCACATCATCCAGCGCGCCAAGCGCGACACCAGCAACTGGAAATGGCTGAGCCGATGGGAACGGCTCCGCCGTTAAACGTTTATTTGAATGCGACAACATTAAACGGATGGGTACATGAAATACATCACAACAGTCAACGAATGCGATTATGAGATCGAGATCTTGGACGAGCACCACGTTATCGTCAATGGCATCGCCCACGAGATGGACTTTGAGCCGGTAGGCAACCAACCGGTGTATTCGCTCATCCTGGATGGGCAGTCTTACGAGGCGCACATCTACCCGGATAACGGCAACTGGCAAGTCCTGCTGCATGGCACACTCTATCCTGTAGAGGTAGAAGACGACCGCGAGCGGCGCCTGCGCGCGGCGATGAGCCGGGGAAAGGCGCAGTTCGGCGAGTACCAGCTCAAGGCGCCGATGCCCGGGCTGGTGATCTCTATCCCGGTCATAGAAGGGCAGGTGGTGGAAAAGGGTGACGTGCTGCTCATCCTGGAATCGATGAAGATGCAGAATGAGCTTAAAGCCCCGCACAAGGGGACGGTGACCCACATCCGCGTCAGCCCCAGCGAGCGAGTGGAGCAGAAGCAGACGCTGCTGATCGTGGGGTAAGTAAGGTAATGGTCAGTGGTCGAGTAACGACAAGGACGATTAATGTCTCCATCCGACCAGGAACTCGAGGTTAAATTCTATCTAGCGGACCAGCCGACACTCAAAGCACGGTTGGAGGCGCTGGGAGCACGCTTGGTGCAGCCACGCGTCCATGAGACCAACCTGCGCTTCGACACGCCTGACGGTGAGCTGACCCGCACTTTCCAGGCCTTGCGCCTGCGCCAGGATACGCAGGCAAGGGTCACCTACAAAGGTCCCAGCCAGACCCAGGACGGCGCCCGCCTGCGGCAGGAGTTCGAGTTCACGGTGGGTGATTTTGCCACCGCCAAATCCCTGTTCGAGGCCCTCGGCTACCATGTGTCGGTGATGTATGAAAAATACCGTGCTACCTATGCCCTGGGAGAGACCTTGGTGACGTTGGACGAGATGCCCTACGGCAACTTCGCCGAGATCGAGGGGCCGGATGGGGAAAGAATCCACGCCGCCTCTGAGCACCTGGGACTGGACTGGGAGAGGCGCATCCTGGACAGTTACCTGGTCTTATTCGACCGCGTCTGCGCCGTGCTGGGCCTGACATTCCGCGACCTGAGCTTTGAAAATTTCGAGGGGGTGCGTGTGACCCAAGATGATCTCGGGTTGAGGGTAGCAGACGATAAAGCCACCGGTTGAAAGACGAAAAAAAGGGTGTGCATGGAGGCGTAAGTCTCCACGCACACCCTTTTTCGACTACCTCCAGCCAAGGTCGATCAGTTACCCCTCACCGCGTTAATAAAATCTGCCAGCAGCCCGTAGGCAGTGGTATGTGGGCCAGGGTCGGTCTCGATGACCGAGAGCAGGCCGAGCACATCAGTCTCGAACTGTACCAGGCTGGTGGTACCTTCAATGCTGTAGAGCGGAGAGTCCCTCCCCACCATTTCCGGGATGACGCGGGCCATTATGCCCTCCTTCTCTCGCTCAGCCGAGCAGACCAGCTTCCAGCGCTTACCCTCTCTTCGAGCTCTATTGATATCCGCCGGTGAGATGCCGCGGATACCCTGCCGGTCCACCTCGGACGGCTTGAGCAGGACACCCATCAAGACCGTCACCAGGGCAGCAACCTTGACTGCGGCATCCCATCCGTCGATGTCCCCACTGGGATCGGTTTCGGCGATCCCGATCGACTGGGCAAAGGCTACTGCCTGGTCGAAGCTCTCACCGCCTTCCATGCGGGTGAGGATCAGATTGGTGGTCGAGTTGAGCACCCCGCGGAATGAGTGCAGCCGGGCAGCCGGAAGCGCCTCACGGAAGAGAGAGAAGATCGGAGCGCCATCCATCACCGCCGATTCAAAATAAAACCTGAGCCCTCCGGCCTCTGCCAGGTCGGTCAACTGGCGGTAAGCGTGCACCACCGGACCCTTGTTAGCGGTGATAGCGTGCATGCCCATCTCAAGAGCCAGATGCAGGTGATCAACCGCCGGCTGGCCGGTCTTGTAATTGACAGGGGTGTTCTCGAACAGGACATCGGCGCCGCAGGAGCGGATAAAATCCAGGACATTGGCAGGGACGGGCTGGGCAGAAAGATCCGCCAATGAGCCTCCGGAGGCTGCCTGGGCTAAAGCCCGGTCCAGATCCAGACCATCGTGATTAATTGCTGTGCCATGCCGACCGGTGGCTATGCCGGTGACGGTATAGGTCAGGCTATATTGGGCCTGAAGCTCCAGGCGCTTGCGCAAGAGCAGCTTTGCCAGTGCCTGCCCGACATTGCCGAAACCGAGCAGAGCGAGGTTGTAGTGAGGCATGGTGTAATCCTCCTAAATTGGCGGCCAGGGGATGGGCCGATGGCCGGGGTCTGGGTCGGGGAAACAGCCGCGCCTCAGCAGGCCGTCGGCGCGACCGGCGAGGGCGGCGATCTCGGTTGGATGGATATACTGGCTGAGCTTTGAAACGAGACCGGAGGGCGGGTTAAGCTGCTGGCGGAAGTTGAACAGGTCGGCGCGCAGCCCGGCTGGAATGGTCTCGCCGGCAAAATCCCAGATCACGGTGCGCAGCTTATCATCCACATGGAAGCAGATGCCGTGGTCAATCAGCCAGATGTGACGGTCATTGTCGACCAGCACATGGCTACCCTTGCGGTCGGCGTTATTAACCAGCAAGTCTAACAATACGGCAGGCCGCAGCCGCTGGAGGTCTTCCTGGCTAAAACTGAAGTAGTGATATTCCGGGTCGTGCTCGACATACAACTGCAGCGAACCAGGACCGATGGGGGCGCGTCTGCGGTAAACCGTGGGCGGCACCAGCTCCCAGCCCAACGCCTCACCCACGATATAAGCAGCAACCTCACGGCGTGCCAGGCTGGCGACAGGGAAATCCCATAGCGACCGCTCGCCGCGAGTCGGCTTATAGACAGCCTGCAAGACGAGGCCTTCTTTGTGGACCTGAGCCAGGAAGGTGTAATTCGACCCCCACATAAACTCACCTTTAACGGTGATATCACCCTGCTCAAGGGTTGTCAGGATCGCTTCGGTTGGGGTGCTCATTGGGGAGGGAATTCACATGACACAACCCGAATCTTATTTTCATGGTGTGTCGTCCATTTTCGACCCCCCACGGAGAAATATCGGGGTGACTCATGGTTACTTTAACGCTTATGGCCGTTCTTCTTGGGGCAGAAATGGCCTTCGGGATCCATCGGCTCGCCGCACTGCGGGCAAGTCGCACGGCCGCGCGCGGCGACCTCCATCCCCCAATGAGACATAGCCCTTAGCTGCGAGCGGGCACACCAAAAGCGCACCACACTGGCCTCAGCCGGATCCTGGCCTTCGGGGAGCAACTCGCGGGTGACCAGGACGATCAGGTCGTTCTCGGAGTCATATCCCAGGCCGAACTCACCCACGCGGAAGAGGGGATCGACCGGGGGATTGATGCGCATCTTTTCCTCCTCGTAGTCAGCCGAGGCATCGGGGAGGTTGGGATACTTTTCGTTGACTTCGGCCAGGAACTGTTCGAGGCCGATCGCCAGCGACTGGACCTGGATCTTCTCAACGATCAGGGTGATCGTCCGCTCTTCCTGCCAGGCCTGGATGTAAAAGACGCGCTTGCCGGGCGAACCGATGGCATCGGTGGTGATGTGTGTAACGGGACGGAGATCAAGTTCTATACGAGGCATGCTAATTCCAGCTCTCTAACCTGAAGTATACCAGACTCAGTGCCTTGAAAATGCAAAAGACGGGTCATAATTCATAGTCAGGAGATGGGCGCCTTTCTCACCGACCTGCAAGGCGGTGATGGAGGCGGGTGCAACGGACAGGCGCTGGAAACAGTCCAGGGGCAGGCCGATGGAGGCGGCTACCAAAAGTCGGATCGGGTCGGCGTGGGAGATGCAGATGACCATATCCTTAGGGGTATGCCGGGCGCGTAAGCACTCGATCTCGGCGTAGATACGGTTCTGGGCCTCGGCGAATGTCTCGCCGCCGGGGAAACGAAACTGATCCGGTGAGCTCTGCAGAGTCTTCCACAGCTTGCGGCGGCGCAGGTTCTTGAGCAGGGCCCCCGCCCACTCGCCGCAGTCGACTTCGGTAAGGCCGTCGCGGAGGACCACCGCCAAACCCAGCGCTTTGGCCAGCGGCCCGGCGGTCTCCACGGCGCGATCCATAGGGCTGCTGTAGAGGGCCTTGACCGGCGCGCCGGTCAGCTTCTCGGCCAATAGCTGCGCCTGGCGGCTGCCCTTCTCATTCAAATGGACGCCCGATAAGCGGCCGGGGAGGCGTCCCTCCTTGACGTAGTCGTTCTCAGCGTGGCGAATAAGTAAGAATACGGTCATAAGTCATAACGTTAGCTTTCCGGCCTCCCTTCGGGCTTGTGACGACGCTTGAGCTCCTCGACCTCATCATGCGACAGGTCGGGGATGGTCTCGGTCTCGGTGATGCCCAGGGTTTTACGCTGGGCCTCGCGCCAGCGTGCCAGGCGCTCGACGACCTGGGCCTCGTAGCCCTGGCTGGAGGGCTGGTAGAAATAGGTGCCGAGCAGGGGGCGCGGCAGGTACTGCTGGGGCAGGAAGTGCTCAGGCACCTCGTGGGGATAGCGGTAGTCTTTGCCGTGTCCCAGGGCAGCCGCGTCGCGGTTGGCATCCTGCAAATGGGTTGGCACGGCGATCTTTCCCTCTTCCTCGATCAACTGGAAAGCCTTGAAATAAGAGGTTGCAGTGTTCGACTTGGGAGCGGTCGCCAGGTAGAGAGTGGCCTCGACGATGGGGTAGATGCCTTCTGGCAGGCCGATATACTCAAAGGCCTGGGAGGCAGCCGTGGCGACCACCAGCCCCATCGGGTCAGCCAGGCCGATATCCTCTCCCGCCAGGATGATCAGGCGGCGCAGGATAAAGCGCGGCGCCTCACCGGCGTAGAGCATCTTGGCCAGCCAGTAGAGGGCAGCGTCGGGGTCGGAGCCGCGCACCGACTTGATAAAGGCTGAGATGGTATCGTAGTGAGCATCGCCGTCCTTGTCGTAAAGCACCGCCCGGCGCTGGATCGACTCCTGGGCCACTTCCAGGGTGATGTGGATGAGGTCTTCGTCGTCCGGCAGGGTGCTTTCCACGGCCAGCTCGAGGGCATTCAGGGCGTTGCGGGCATCACCGCCCGCCACCTTGATCAGGTGCTCGATGGCCTCTTCGTCGACATGCATCTTGCGCTGACCGTAGCCGCGCTCGGGGTCAGCCAGGGCGCGCTCGAGCAGCAGGCGCACGTCCTGGTCGGCCAGCGGGCGCATCTGGAAGATGCGCGAGCGCGAGACCAGCGCCCCGATGACCTCAAAATAAGGGTTCTCGGTGGTGGCGCCGACGAGGGTGATCGTGCCGTTCTCGACGTGCGGCAGCAGGGCATCCTGCTGGGCTTTATTCCAGCGGTGGACCTCGTCTACAAATAGGATCGTGCGCTTCTGGTAGAGCCGGCGGCGCTCCTGAGCACCGTGAATGACCTGCCTCAGCTCCTCTTTACCCGCCAGCACCGCCGAGAGCGTCTCGAAGTGGGATTTGGTGTGGTTGGCGATCACCATCGCCAGGGTGGTCTTGCCGGTGCCGGGCGGGCCCCATAGGATGATGGACGAGAACAGGCGGTCGGATTCGATGGCGCGCCGCAGCAGGCGTCCCGGGCCGATGATCTCCTCCTGCCCGGCGAACTCCTCCAGG